>NVUU01000119.1 GCA_002402025.1 Candidatus Aerophobota bacterium | reverse complement strand
GTACAGCCCAAACAATTACAGACACTTTATCTACACCAGTTGATCCGTCAAAGGCCTTTATTATATTTACTCATAATACACTTCAATTTAAGTAGCTTGATCAAATACATCTCCTTCAACTACATCGTCGTATTCTTCATACTCCTCAAGCTACTGGTCTAATTTTTCAAGTTCAAGATCCAAATCACATTCTTGATCTTCAAGATCAGTTTGGCAATCCGAGCGGCGAAACGCTCTATACCGCGTTCTGCCCGATGGCATTCGACTTCGAGGGTGCCAAATGGATTCAACGCGGCACCGAAATCAACAACCCGTACTTCGGGGATCAGATGCTCCGGTGCGGCGATATTCAGGAAACACATGAGCCAATCAATCAGCCAGACCATGACGGCATGGACATGAATATGGACATGGACAAGACGACCCCAGAAGACGACAAGGGGCATGACCATGATAATAATTCCGAAAAAGATTGCTGCAATGAAAGAGTTTCTACCTGTTCTACAAACTGTTGCAGAAACAGGAAGACCACTGCTTATCATCGCTGAAGATGTCGAGGGTGAAGCTCTTGCAACTCTTGTTGTAAATAGGCTAAGAGCTGGTCTAAAAGTTGCTGCTGTTAAAGCTCCTGGCTTTGGTGACAGAAGAAAAGCAATGCTTCAAGATCTTGCAATTCTAACTGGTGCAGAGTTCATATCGGAAGAGCTTGGTCTAAAACTTGAAAATGTTACAGTGGAAATGCTTGGAAGCGTAAAAAAAGCTGTTATCAAGAAAGAAGACACAACTCTTATAGAAGGTGGTGGCAAGAAAGAAGAAATTACAAAACGTAAAGAACTTCTTAAAAGACAAATATCTGAGAGCGATTCAGACTACGACAAAGAAAAATTGCAAGAGCGTCTTGCAAAGCTTTCTGGTGGTGTTGGGGTGATTCGCCCAGGTGCTGCTACAGAAGTTGAAATGAAAGAGAAAAAAGACCGTATTGATGATGCTGTTCATGCAACTAAAGCTGCTGTTGAAGAAGGAATTCTTCCAGGCGGTGGTGTTTCACTGATCAGATCCATTGAAACATTACAAAAACTTTCTAAGTCTACTTCTGGAGATGAAAAACTTGGTATTGAGATCCTCACTAAAGCAATCACATCTCCTCTCAGACAAATCGCAGAAAACTCTGGTGAAGAGGGTTCTATCGTATTACAAAAAGTTCTTTCTATGAAAGGATCCGAAGGATGGAATGCTCTAACAAACACTTATGGCGATATGTTTGAAATGGGAATCATCGATCCGAAGAAAGTTGTGAGACTTACTGTTGAGCTTGCAGCATCTATTGCAGGACTTCTTTTAACAACAGAAGCAACTATAACAGATGAGCAGAAAGACAATACTGCGCTAAGCGCAGCTCCTGTCGGCGCTCAATACTAATCAAACTTTTTAAGTTATGATTTAAAGACGCGGTCTTATCAAAGATCGCGTCTTTTTTTTGCTTGTAAAACTTACTTGCAAAATCAAAATTCATCCGCCATATATAAGTAAAAGAGAGCATTCATATGCGCAGACTTATCGGGCTATTAATTATTCTTGTTATTCTTATCATCGGAAGTTGCTTCGTATTGTATTATCTATTTTCTGACATGGCTTCAAGGATTCTTACAGAAAAGCTCAACGTTAAAGCCAGTATAGAGCATATCACTTTGCGAAAAGAAGAAGCTCTTGTCCGGGGATTAACGATTAAAAACCCTAGTGGCTCAGCACTAAAAAAAGCTCTTACAGTAAAAGAAATCGATATCAAAGCACCTTTTTCACATTACTTCGGGAACCCTATCATCATCGATGAAATCGTCTTTGACAAAGTGTATGTAAGTATTGAGCTTTCAAAAAACAATAAGATCCCTTGTAACTGGGATTATATTGTAAAACACATGCATAGTGAAAAACCACGCTGGTACTCTATCAAAAGAAAAGGTCTGATTAAGAAACTAATTTTGACAAACGTCACTATCGAAATCAAACAATTTGGCAAAGATCCTCAAACACTTTCTCCTGTACCAAGGATGGAGTTTAATGACATCGATGTAGACGAAGGAATACCCACTAGTGAATTTTCTAAAATCATTGTCTCAAAAATGATGGGATCTATTTTCTCTCTTACAAGCATTACCAGGCTTTTTACAGCTCCTTTTGATGCTTTTGGTTTCTTCTTAAACCCCGGCAGCTCAAGCTCTGACAATGGTGACGAATGTCCTAATTACTCGAAGTAGGCCCATTTAAAATCTATAGAGCCTACATCTGAAAGATACACCCCTTTTAGCTTGGGGTTCTTTATGTAGAAATTGGTTGGATACATAATCGGAGCAAGAGGCATATCAGACATAAAAAGACCTTCAGCTTCATGTAGCATCAGCTCTCTCTGAGACATATCAAGACCTCGAGAGGCTGTTTTAAGAAGATTGATATATCTTGAATCTTCCCACCCTGTCCTGTTTGACCTCTGCTTGCTTTCTTTAAAAAGAGACAAATAATAGTAAGGGTCTAAATGATGAGTTCCTCTACCAAGAGCACCTATCTGATAGTTCCTGCCGTTCATATCGCTTAAAAACACTTGCCACTCTTTACTATCTAGTTGTACTTTAATTCCAAGTCCTTTCAGCCATTGCTGTTGTATTGCTTGTGCAAGAATGTGTCTTGTTTGAATATTTGGATAAGAAAGAACAAGAGGAGGAAATGACTCTCTTGTGAGATTCAGTTCCTCAAGAGCTTTTTCTAAATACTCGTTTGCTCTTGCGACATCCCCATCTGCGAAGTAATTCTTATGCAATCCATGCATTTTAGATGGCAGTAATGCAAGCGCTGGAGTTTCAAACCCTTGGGTCACATGCTCAATCAATTCTTTTCTGTTGATCGCAAGGGTTAAAGCTTTTCTTAGATTTGCATTGTTCAAGGGATATTTCTGTGTATTGAAACTATAGAAGTAAAGGGAAGCTGTTGGAAAAGAGCATACCTGCATTTTTTGTTTAAGCCTTTTAATGCTATCTACAGGAAGCATCGAGAGTGGAGATCCTGCCCAATCAAGATGCTTTTTTTCAAAGAGCGAAAGTTGAGTCATCTCGTCTTCTATGATCTGAAGTTCTACCTTCTGGATCCTTACAGCTTCGTGATCCCAGTAATGGGGATTTTTTTTAAGTAAGATCTTATTTTGACGAAGCCATTTTTTTATAACAAAAGGTCCGCTTGATACAAAAAGTTTTCTTTGTTTATTCTTTGAAGAAACTTCCTCATTTAATGCCTTTGGCATGGGATAAAAACATTTTGTAGAAACAAGCTCCAAAAAGTACTCCTCTGGACATTCCAGCTCTACTCTAAGCGTGGTATTGTCTATGGCCTGAATGCCTACCTCAGATAAAGAGCACTCTCCTTTATAAGCCCTTTTGGCATTTTTTATACAAAATAGATAATCGGGATTGTAAGCTGCAAAATTTGGATCTAAGATTTTTTTCCAGCTTGTCTCAAAGTCTTGAGCACTTATCAACTTCCCATCTGAGAAATAAGCTTCTCTAAGGGTGAAAAGATATACTGTTTTATCTGGAGAAATCTCTACATCTTTTGCAAGGGCAAATTTCAAGCCCTCTGGGGTATTTCTTGTAAGACCTTCGTAAATAAACAGAGCAAACTGACTTGTTATGTTATCTGTATTTTTTCTTGTATCAAGAGAGAGAGGCTCTGTCATCAGGCAAAGTTTTAAGGTTTTGAATGCTTCAGTGCGCACGAGTTCTCTCGGCTTCTTTGCTATGAGAGCTACTGCTGCAATAAAGAGAGTAATGGAGATAAAAATTGAAAATAATTTTTTCATATCGAAAAAAGCCAGTGATCCATAGTTAATCCCTGCTTGAAAAAACCCTGCATATAAAAGTCAACTCTAGGATATACTACACTTGTTTTTATTAGGATAAGAAAGTGAATTTTACTCAAGTTGTATGACTCTTCTTTTATTTTTATTCATCTAATACCCTTAAAACTATATGAGCGCCATTTCAAACAAAACTACCTGGATTACAGGTATTGCTATCTTTTCCATGTTCTTTGGGGCAGGCAACGTTGTTTTTCCACTGCTTCTCGGTAAAATTTGTGGGGATCAAAACCTATATGCAACGATTGGACTTTTACTAACAGCAATAGGAGGTCCACTACTTGGTCTATTTGGAGCTATGCTCTTCCAAGGGAATTTTAAGGAATTTTTTTGCCGCATTGGCACCGCGCCCGGCTATATTTTGATGATTATAACAAGCTTGCTTCTTGGTCCTTTTGCTGTAATGCCAAGGTGTTTAATAGTCTCTTACGCAGCACTAAGTAGTTTTTTTCCAGGTCTTTCATTATTTGCTTTTAGCATTCTGTCTGCAGCTGTGATATTTCTTTTAGTTTTCAAAAAAAACAAACTACTCCCTATCCTGGGGATGACTCTCAGTCCTATACTTTTGATCAGCCTTATTCTTATCATTGTTATCAGTCTTTTCGGTGGAAAAGCGACTCATGTTGAGATGACACCCATTAAAGCACTCACGAAAGGCCTTCTTGTTGGTTATGATACTATGGACCTCATCGCGTCCATATTCTTCTCAGTTTCCATCTGGTCCCTTTTAAAAACAAAACTGAGAACAGAGCACCATGCTGGTAAAAATTACGAAATAAAAGTTTTTATGATAGCAGGAAGTTTTGCTGGGATCCTTCTTGGTCTAGTATATATTGGATTTTCGCATGCAGCATCTCTTCACATTCCTCTACTTGCAAACACTCCCTCTGAAAATCTACTAACAACTCTCGCATATTCTTCTCTTGGATCCATTTTTGGAATTCTTGCAAACCTTGCGATAGGACTTGCCTGCCTTACAACGATCATGAGTCTTGCTGTAACGTTTACAGAGATTCTAAGAAACGATTTTAATATGAAAAAAATCAATCATCCTACCTGGATTTTTATCATAGTTGTAATAACCGCTCTTTTCTCTAACCTTGGGTTCAGCACCATTATGAACTTCATCCATCCTGCAGTAGAGATTTGTTACCCTGCGATCGTCGTAATGACCATTTGCAACATCCTATATAAGACATGCAACTTCAAAATGATTAAATCACCTGTATATGTAACTCTTGCGATCACCCTTATCATCAAGGGTATTTTTGTAATGAAAGCTTTATAAAAAAAGACCTTCCACTTATGAAAGAGAAAGGTCTTTTAAGCTTAAATATCAATTACGGTCTTAGTGAAGCTCCGTTTGTGATGAAGTAATCATCTAAATTGAGCTTGTATGTGGAAGAAAGCTGAGGCACTTGATCAAATCCATCATCGTGTAGTCTTGCTCTTATTTTTGTGAGCAGCTCACGGTAGGTGATCTGATAGTTACACTCTCTTAGAGTCTCAAGATAAGCTGCAGTAAGCGCGCCTGCTCCTTTACTTGACCCTATTATCTCCCCTCCATCTGATGAGGTTTGTTTGTCTTTGCAACCACTTATCATCACAACATTTGGAAGGTTTTTTAGCTCTTTGCTTGGATCCGTCATGTGCTCAAATGAATATCCACCATCTACTGTCCACTTATAGGGGAGGTCCATGATTGTTCCACTGTGGCAACAGTCTGTTACAGCCGTAAACTTCACATCAGAATCTAAGGCCTTCACAAGATATTCGTAAATGACATCATCTGCTATAAAACCTTCGTAAGCAGAGTCGATCGGACAAAGGGCTTCATCTCTTTTATCTTTTTCATCCCCGTCTGTATCACGGACATAGCTTCCATGACCGGAATAATGCATATATGCATGTTTTGATACATTTGCTCTTTCTACAAAATTATCGAACTGTTTTAAGATGTTGCGTCTTGTTGGATATAGATCCGTCCCTTCTTTAAAATCAGACATCACTATCATCTCATGATCAGACACAGAGAGTTTTGGTTTTAGAAAACGGTCCATTACATGCTCAATGTCATGGATGCAGTTTTCAAGCTCATAATCAGATCCCTTGTAGTCAATACCAATAAGAAGCGTTACAAGCTTATCATTGTACACAGGTTTTTCCGCAGCAATGGACGCTTCTGCTGATGCTTCATCTGGAAAAAGCGCTGTAAACAGAAAGCTAGCAGCCTTTTCAACACCCTTAGAATGTTTACGTCTTGTGACTCTACCTCCACCAATAGAGTTCAAATAGATAGTGTAGGCATTTTCATA
>NVUU01000118.1 GCA_002402025.1 Candidatus Aerophobota bacterium | reverse complement strand
AAATAAAGCCAGAGCTTATCAACGCTGTTGATCGCCTAGGGGAAACTCCAGCTCATGCTGCTTGTAGATCTGGAAATCTTACACGCTTAAAGTTCTATTTAGCTAAGGATCCAGGCTTTCTGCAAAAACATGCAAAAAGTAATTTTACTCTCATGATGGATGCAGCTTCTTGGGATAGATTAGAGATTATAGAACACTTGGATAAGCTTGATCCGACCTTGAAAGATGTGTTGGATGAAAAAGGCTTCCATGCGATAGCTTATGCGGCGAGGTCCGGTTCTTTAGAGGCTGTGAAATTCTTTATCGAGCGCAAACTAGAGCTACTAGAATCCACGTTTCCAAACGGGCATAACTTGCTTCATTATGCGTGTTCAAGCGCATCAAATTCTCTAATGCAATGGCTTATTGATAARGCTCCAGCACTTGCAAGTGTTAGAAATTCTCGAGATGAGTTGCCWATAGATCTACTCATGAAAAGCGACAAAAAAGCAGATATTGCATATGATTTATTAAAATTGGCGCCAAATTGTAATTTACGAGTCCAAACTTTTGTAGATTTGCTTTTAGGAAATATGCTTTCAGAGGAAAAGGCTGAAGAAATAAAAGAATTTTTTATCGAAAACTTTAACAGCCTCTATAAGAACATTTTGAATAGCTATTCTGTAGGTTACTGTATCTCCGAACTGGTGACCGTATTAACGGAATCAAAAGTCTTAAAGGAAAAGAAAAATATTAAACAGCTGGTGAAAGTACTAAATAGAATTGGTACATTTGAATTTTCTAGAAAGTTTATAAAACGGCTCTCAAAAGACAGTTCGGGTATTTTGACAAATAAAGACTATTTAGCTTTTTTGGAGGAAAAAATCCCAGATGTAGACCTTAAAAAGCTTGATCCTTATCAAAAGATTAAAGCTGCTTTTAAGGGACTCGATGAAAAAGTATATAGAGCCCATTTAAATACTGGCGAAAAGAAAGAGAATTGGGTTTCTATAAAAGAGGCTAAAGAGAAGAAAACGCAAGAAACAGAGCTTTTATACTCGCTTCTTGATGCGATCAAAACAAGAAAAAAAGACGATGCGATCCCAAAAGGAGAGGAAGAGCTACATTACAAACATCTTGAGAAAATACTTAAACATTTTGCACAAGATATCCAAGAAGGAAAATATAAAAGCTTTGCTAAGCTCTACGAGCAGTTTTTCTTTTTACTTGATGGAGCACAAGTGTGCTACACAGTGTATTCTACAAGGATAAGGCAACTCTATGTAAATAGATCCCAAGATAGCGTCTTTTCTCAAACGGTAGCTAAGCAAGATAGTGAGAAAAAGGGATTTGAAGAGTTTCTTTATAAGGACTTTAATGAAAATCTGAAAGTAGCGATTTCAGGGCTTTTTAATAATTACTATAATGGCGTTTCGGGCGAGGATGCTCATCTCTCATCACTTCTAGAGTATTTCTTAAGAAAGGAAGGACTGCCAACTTTAAATCGTGAAACTTACGATGGTTATGGGCAGCTGCATGTAGCACTTTATCATGTGGCTCGGCATCTTGATATTGCTGTACAAGGTCTTACTACAACGGAAGAGGAGTTTAATGGTCTTTATGAAAAAACAACTGATCATTTAAAGTTTTTTCTCGCTTTAAAAATTCTATATCTAAGTGATGGATCACTTCTGAAAAAATTATCTGATCATTTGAATCAAAAGGACACAAAAAAAGCCAATAGCTTTCTTACAGATCTCACCGAATGGTTTTCTCTTCATGGGTTAAATGCAGTAGATCTAATGGAGTATGATGATTCTTATAAGCTTGAAAGGATACTCCCTGAAGAAGTCATCATTGCGTTTGCAAATGCAAAATCAGACTAGTCCGAAAGATACAAACTTCTATGGAAAAGCAAGCTGTGTAGAACCCCGTCTGCTGGGAACTCTGCATAATCAAGTTTTTTAATCTCTGCCATACTCAAGATCGTAGTTTCTATTTCTTCAAGAGGGTCAAGGTTGGGCTCTGCAACTTTGGTAAGACCTTTTGCGAGGAAAAGATGGACCCTCTGATCGCAAACAGATGGGAAGGGATAAAATAGATGCAGGTTGATCATTTCTTTAGCTTCGTAGCCTGTTTCCTCAAGAAGCTCTCTTTTAGCCCCAAATACAGGGTCTTCTCCATCATCGAGTCTTCCACCAGGGCAGGATAGAATGGTCTTTCCTACGGGGTATCTATATTCATAGGTTAAGACGAACTTATCTTCTTCGATTTCGGGCAAAATAGCGCAAGCTTCAGCTTTCGCAACAAGGAAGTTGTATTGATACTCCTGCTCATTGTGGTCAAGAAGGATATCTTCTCGAAAATCAAAAAATCCTTCATATACCAATCTTTTCCTTATCACTTTTGTGTCTTTTCTAGCCATTTTACCCTCATAATTTACATGTAACTCTGTTATACGTTCTCTCTTATTTAACAATTTTTTTCAAATAAAAGGAGAATTATGTATTTGGGAGATATGTTTAATGGAAAGCCATTGGGACATCAGGTGCTTGCTCAAAGAAGTGTACCCGTTGTGCACAATAACATGGAGGGCTCGTGTTTTCCAAGAGTAGTTGATTTGAGTTTTATAAGAGCGCCTTGTTGGTTTGGAGTTGCTCGCGCGGCTGATGGAGTTTATAAAATAATGAAATACACAGATCCTATACTTGATGGGACAAAGGGCTCATGGGAATCTCTTTCTGACTCTTATAACGACAATGGTTGGAAAATAGTAACAAGACTTGTGTCAAGAAGAGATGAAGATGGGTCAGATGGAAGTAGTGCTGATAGTATATCTTTGAAGAGACATCTTCCAACAAGAGAATCTCTTTGCAGTCGCTGGAATGGATATAAAGTGACCGATCTAAATGATAGAGAAAATGCTCCAGAGTTAGGCGTACATGATGGGATGATATCAGCGGTTCGTAAAGTACGCGCGCAGACAGTAGATAGGATGCTCGCAAGAGATGTAGTTAAGAGGGGTTACAGCGCATAGTTATTTTGGATAGTGAGATTCTCGCTCGATCTTTAAAAGGGCCTTTTTGCACTCTTTTGCTTTTTTGCCTTTACCAATCGCTGTGTAAAAAAGCGCAAGCTTCTTGAACATCTGATATTTTTCCCAAAAAAGAGCCTTTGCCTCAAGATGAGGAGGAAGAGATTCCAAAATCATATGAGCTGCAAGGATATGTGGATGCGGAAAGGTATCAAGAGGTATTTTTGCAAAGAGTGCTTCCGCAGCCTTTCTGTCTTGCTTTTTCCAAAGTAGACATCCTTTGAAGAAATAGATCAAAGATCTTGGGTTGTTTAATTCATTTTCATCAAATATTGAAAAGAGATCATCGAGCTCTTTGATGTTTTCTGTTTGGAGCAGGAGCTTTACAAGAAGGATGTTTAGCGATTTCTGATGCTTTTGATCCATTTCATATGATTTGACTTTGTTTACAAGTTCGATGGTTTCTAGTAGATCTAAATCAGTTTGGCTATCAATGAGGTAGTTAAAGGCCCTTATTTCATCTGTTCCGATGCCTTTTCTGAAGGTTGAGATGAGCTGTTCTATGGACTCTTTGTCATCAGAAAGAGCTTGAGTGATCAAACCAAGTCGGTAATCTGCTTTCGCATTATGAATATTTGATAAATGATGCTTTTGCTCCTCTAGCTTTTCTTTTGCAAATTCCGTATAGCCAAGGTTCATCATACAAAATATGGCATTGCCAATAAGTTCATTACGCTCGCTTATGTTCTCTGGAAGGGTTTCTATAATATCAAGAAGTACAAGGGGTTTGTTTACCCAGAAAGCAAGCTGCATCGCGATATGGAGGTATTCAAAGCGTTTTTCCGAGAATGTAATATCTTGGTTTACGAAAGGAAGAGGATGCAGATGTGTTGTAAGATGAGAAAGTAGTCTTGAATGGTCAATGCTTGAGAAAATTTCAGGAAGGAGTCTTAAACATAAAAGCGCAAAATAGTAGGCGCTTGTTCTATCGGATTTAGAAGTTTCATGAAGGCGGAAGATGATTTGCTCTTTTACAATGCTAAGTAGAGGGTGTCTGTTGTATTTGCGGATAGCAAGCTCAAGGCATTTGATCTCTTCAATCACATCGTTTTGTGCGTAGTACACAAGGGATTTTCCAAGGTATTCAAGAGGCGCGCCAGGTGTTGCCCTTAGTTTTTCAAATTCATCAATGGCATTTGTGTAAAATTGCAGCTTTTCTTTTTTGTCTGTTTTTCGCTTCGCATCTTCAAGAAGAGTGATGCCGGCTCTAAATAGCGCTTCTCTTCCTTCTGTTCTTCCTTCAAAACTTTGTGCAATACGTTTGTACTCTGAGTAGGCTTTGGCAAAATCTTTACTTGCGAGAAACGCGTCAGGAACAGAAAGACAGTTTACCATAGCGTGCTGAGAGCCTGTGAAGACTTTGATGTCAGAAAGCTCGAAGTCGGGATCTTGGTAAAGAAGCCCAATGTGATTCCCAACGATGGGCAAATGACTCACATAGTTTAGTCTAAGCGTCCCGTCTACATAGACTTTTACATTATTATCGATCTTTTCGATGCAGAAATGAGAGGCTTTATCTCCACTGATGCCGCTATTTGGAACAGACATCACTTCTGCGTTTGATCGAAACAAAGTAGCATAAGGATTTGAGGAAGGGCCGATCCAAAGGCAATAGCCGTCTTCGAGACCTTTTCTTTCAGAGGGCTCAGGAACACACATGAGGATTCCTATGCCTTCTTTATTACCCGGTAACTTAAGAGAAAATTCTAGTTTCAGATTCCCTGAAAAACCATTTTTAGAAAGCATAAACGCGTACCACTGGATCACATCGATGATTCTTGTAATGGCAAGGTGTTTCGAGAGAATGATATTCTCTTGAAACTCCCAATCAGATCTTTTGTTTATGGAAACATTTTCGGAAAGTAGCCAATCGGGTCGACCTTCTATGTAGTTTTCCAAATCAAAGATCATTTCATCAATAGAGGGATAGCGATCTTCAGGCTTTTTGGAAAGGCACTTCATTGCGATTAAAGAAAGTTGCTTTGGCATGTCTCTATAAGGCGCAACTTCTTCAGGAGGGATGAGAGTTTCAAATCTCATGATACGTCTAAAATTCTCGAGTGTCTTTCTTTGGAATGGCAGTTTCAAAGTTAAGATCTGGAATAAGATGACACCTAGTGCATAGATCTCCGTTGTAAAGTTTGCAGGATTTTTATTTGCTCTTTCTGGTGCCATGTAATTCACAGTACCAAGAACTTTTCCAGGTCTCGTTAGGTTTTCATCAACAGGGATATCAAGGTCAAGGTCATCTTCTTTGACATCGACATACTTTGCGATGCCCCAATCAAGAATAAACACTTCTCCGTATTTTCCAACGATGATGTTTTCCGGCTTTAGATCTCTATGAAGTACTCCTTTTGAGTGTGCATAGGACATTGCCTGGCATACAGAAAAGAAGATTCTTGCAAGTGATGGGATAGATGCCCCGATCTCATGAGGTGATAAGCCTTTCTTTTCTTTTTCACTCGTGGATTTAAAGATCTCTTTTAGAGTCTCTCCTTCAACAAATGGCATTGTATAGTAGATCTTACCATCATTTTGATGGATGCTATAAATGGGGATGATGCAAGGGTGGGAGAGTTTAGAAGCAACTCTTGCCTCTTTTAAAAAGCGATCTCTGATAATCTCATGATGTATGAGTTTTGAGGTGATCTGCTTAAGTGCGATCATTCTATCGCACATCTTATCATACACAAGGAAAACTTCACCCATACCGCCTTTTCCGAGGCTTTTGATTATCTCGTAGGGGCCGATGGAGCGTTTGGGTTCTTCGCTTGGATTTTTTATGGCTTCCTGATTCATGAGTATTTTACACAATTTAGGCTTAGTCATTTTATCCTTATTCCTCCTAAAAATAGCAAGGATTTCTTTATGAAAATGTTGTTTAATATACGCTTATTCAGGTTTGGAATAAAATAATATTTTAAACGAGAGGTTTAGTTTGATATTTTTATACACTCTGTCTTTTTATTAATTAAACAAAAATTAAGAGGGGATTATGGCAGCAGGTATTCAATTAGCCCATCTGAATAGAACACAAAATACTTTGTGATGGTATTTGATAGATCCAATGCGATGAATGATCCGAAAAGATCACGAAAAAGCTCTTTTTCTTTTCCCTTTTTGACTTTAAAAATCCTCGAGCTATACTGAGCAGTAATGCTTTTTAAAAGAGGATGTAATGAGTAAAGAAATTATCTTAACAGGAGATA
>NVUU01000117.1 GCA_002402025.1 Candidatus Aerophobota bacterium | reverse complement strand
AACGTAACTTATGAAAAAATTCATGCTTTACGCTGTTGTTGCCGCTACCATTCTATTAGGCTTAGCATTTACTGTTAAATGGGATAAATCTGATCAAAACGAAGAAGTCCCCATATATATCAAATATGCCGACTCAATCACCAACCCCTATATAAAAGATATGTGCAAACAACATAACCTTTCATATTTTGGAGGTGGTGGTGGATTTTTGTATAACGTAGAAAATATTAACATTAAATTTATTAGTAAAAAACAGGTAGATATAGAGCAAGCTCGTAATTTTTTGATTACTTGTTCAGAAGAGCTCTTGGAGCGAATTAACACTAGCGATAAGATTCGGCCATACCTAGACCACTATCCTTTTACGAAAAAAGGCATTCAACTTGACATTTGCTATTTTGATCAAAAAAGAACGTGGAATAATCCGAGGTTTATTGCTCAAGCGACAGCATCTAACGGTTATGTATACTATGCTGTTTTTGACCACAAAAAGCGGGAATTAAAAACTATATACAAAGAGTCTTATCAAGATGCTCTAAAAATTGCACAATCCCACAATGGGAATCTACCCTTCGCATCCAGAATTTCAATAAAGAGAAATAACAAAAAGACCTAACATGAAAAAATTAAAAAATAACTTCGTTTATTTACTAACTTCTTTTGGTTTACTCCTACCTTTTTCAATTCATTCTGAAAATTGCGATAAACAGCTCAAGTATATTGAAGAGATCACGACAGACATCTGTAGTTATCTTTATCATAGACATGGGATGTATAACTGCGGAAGCGGCGGCCAATACTTAGGTTCTGTACGCAGCTATTCACTCGAATATGAAACTGAAAGTCTTGTCGATATCAACCATGCAAGATCACTYTTAATCGATTCTGCWAAATTTTTTCTAAAAAAAATGAATGGCCACAGGAAATTAAAATCATACATTGAAAATTACCCTATGAAAATTGAGGATATAAGTCTTGGTATAAGCTTTATTAATAAGTTTGGACATAGAGTTTCTTCTAAACATATTGCTCGTGTCGTTTTAGTGGAAGGCAATATTTACTATGAGGTATATGACAACGTTAACAACAAACTTCTTGATATATATAAAGAGAAATATGATGAAGCTTTAAATATTTACAAAAGAGAAATTTCTCCACCTGAAATATCTATTGATTTCCCTAACAATTCTAAAAACCAAAACAGTGAACAATTCCTCACACAGAAACTCAAATATCAACAATATTTTGAAAGTACTATGGATGTTACTAGGAAGGACTCAAAAACGAATTCTATGAACCTGCCCGTAGGTAAAAGTGACAACATAATTTCTATCTATACTGTCCGTAAAAACGAAGATGAAGATACAGGGGATACTTCTCAAGTTAAAGCGTTAGCATCCTCGTCACATGGCAATGAGATTAAACAATCGATAATTATCCAAAATCTTAAAAAGGATCTCATTAATAAATTAGAAGAGAAATATGCGTATATAGTCAGGGACACCGCAGGAAGAATTGCAGGAAAAATTCACGATTGTAGTTTCGAATGCGATAAAATTGCTGAAGTGGATATCAATGATGCCCGCATTCTCTTAATGGATTCGGTAGAACACTCTTTGAACGCTTTCAATAATGATGAAAACCTAAAACCTCACATGGTTAACTATCCCTTTACAGAAAAAAATATCGGCTTTGGCATTTGTTTTGTTGATAAGCAAGGATATAGAATTTCATCCAAACACATTGCAAGAGCAGTCCTTATTAGAGATACGATATTTTACTCTGTTTACGATTCGGACAACGATAAATTGATCGATGTTTATAAAGAGTCTTACGAAGATTCTCTAGCTTTTTTCAAAAATAAAAAATCGCCCCCAAATATTCTAATTACATATCCTAAAAATTCTACAAAATTCAAAAGCGATTATTTCGATTCAGAAAAGGAACAGAAGAAAAGGCTTTTCGAAAGTAAGAGAGACAATCTGTATGGCTCCAAAGATCTTGTTGGACAAAAAGCTTTAAAAGAAGATGAGATTTTATCTTTCGGAAATAAATTAATTTTCCTTAGTGAAAAAGCGCTAAACCCTGCTCTTAAACTAAACTGCACCGTAAATCCTCAGATTAAGAAAGAATTAATCTCTAAGTTACAAAAATCTATAGATTCTCAGGATGAGGTATATTTCACTTACATTGATGAAACCGTTTGTAAATTGCTAAGCTCTTTCGAATTGCTCGACTTATGTGAATCTTATTCTCGCACAGGAAACAGTAAAGGAATCGAAAAAATAGAGTTAAATTTTTTATTTCCCTGTAACTATGATCCAATCACCCACAAAGTATTTATTATCCAACTTTTTACATACTTACATAGGTCTCTTGAAAACCACCCAAAATTAAAATTTCTTTTTAACAAAAAAGCCTTTCCTCAGGGACCTCTTGAAATAACAATCAAATCTAAAGACCTTTTAAAAAATAAAACTGAATTTGCCACCGTGGCTAAAAGCTCTATCCAAAATGGAATTATTAAACTATATGCCTATAGTACTGCTGAGAAAAGATATAAATTAATTAGTGACGAGCTGTATTTTTTTACCTACAGCCAAACAAAAGGTCTTATTAAAGTATCTCATGGGGTAGATTTTGATAAAAACTTTCTAGAATTCCAGAAATATTATATAGACTGATGAAAAAAATCTTATTAATAGGTACCGTTCTTGCTGTCGTAATAGGAATCTTTCTTACATTAAAAAGCCCTTCCGATGAAGAGCCTATTCATATTAAGTATTCTGACATGATCACAATCCCTTACATCAAAGACATGTGTAAATCACACAATCTAGACCCGTTTGGGGGCGGTGGAGGATTTTTAGGAGGAGTCAATCTAATTATCATATCTTTCGCCAGTGACGATCAGGTGGGGATAACACAAGCACGCAACCTTTTAATTGAGTGCTCTGAAGACTTACTCCAACGAATGAACTCTGATGAACAAATCAAACCGTATTTAGAGCATTATCCCTTCAGTGAAAAGGGGATCGAACTAAGCATTAACTATTTCGACGCAACTTCAGACTGGGTCCCTCCAGAATTTATCGCAAGCGCTTCCGTCAGAAAAGGAAAGGTCCGTTACAGTATTTTCAATCATAAAACTAGAAAATTTAAGACTGTACACAAAGAATCATACCGAGAAGCTCAAAACATTGTGCAATCAAATGACAACATAACATCAAACAGTGTTCCTACAGAAAATCCGAGCAAGCATCCCTTTCAAATAAAATGAGAACAGAGAGCAGTATGAAATCTGCAAAAAACAGAGTCTTATTACTATTTAGACCATGTTGAAAATCCCTGGACTTTTGTTGGTAATGTAGAAGTATGTAGAGAAATAAAAGGGACGAAAAAAAGCGTTAAAAATCAAAAAACTGATGAATTTTTTAACTTCCTAGAATAGTTAAACTCGAAAAAGCACAAACGTAGGAAAATAAACACTTATGAATACCTTAAGCCTGAAAATAAGATCATTTCTAACGGCTGCCTTGATTTGTGCTATTATCATAGCTGGAGCTTGCGTGATTTCTTTTAAACTGAATCCGAAAAATCAAGTACAAAAAGGTCTAGTGAAAACTGTAACTTCTGTAGAAGCAAAATACATACAGGACTTCTCAAAAAAATACATAAAAGACATGGAAGAGCAGTACGGACTCACCTACTATAGAGGGGGACATCTTTTGGGGAATACTGCACGCCTCGATATCACTTTTTCAAGTCATAAGAAGCTAGACGTTATTAATGCAAGGGAAACTCTCGTAGGCTGCTCTGAGGAATATTTACAAAGGGTTAACAACGATGAGAAATTAAGAGTTTTGCTCGATCATCATCCAATAAAAAATACGGAACTAGATCTTGGAATAATTTTTTTAGATAAAAATGATCAATGGTTTGACCGGGCGTATATAGCAAATGTTTCGCTAATACAAGGAATTGCTCGATATAAGGCCTATGATCGCAAACAAGATAGATTTCGAGATAGTCTTGTAGAAACCTATCAAAACGCTCTAGACTTTGTTCAACCTCAGTATAACAATATGGCAGAATCCAAACATCCTGAAGAAAGCTCCCCTCTAGAAAAACATTATACTACGAGCAGTCATGAAGCCTCCAAAAAAGATATCGATCTATGAGATGGATTACTACGATATGTATTACAGCTATTCTTTCGACTGGTCTTTATTATTTTTCCCAAAGAATGAATATATCTAGCCCTCATGAGGAGCCCATATATATCAAGCATTCCGATGCCATTACGGATAAATGTCAAGGACATGTCTAAGCAACACAAGCTATCTTATTTTGGCGGAGGAGGTGCGTTCCTGTACAACGTTAAAAATATTAACATCTCATTCGCTAGTCGAGAAATGATGGACCTAGGTCAAGCTCGTAAACTTCTTATTTCTTGCTCTGAAGAACTTCTAAGACGTATCAATGCAAACGATAGGATTAGACCATATCTTGAACATTTTCCATTTAGTGAAAAGGGCATTAGCTTAGGAACCTCCTATTTTGACTCAAAACTTAACCGTGTTCAGCCCAAATATATTGCAAGAGTTTGCATCATCCATGGTAATATTTATTATACAATCTATGACAAAGAAGCTGACACTCTTAAAACGATACATGAAGAAACGTATCAAGAAGCTCTAAATATTGTACGTTCTCAAAATAACACACAGGAATCATCCGACATCCTTAACGCCCCCCGTAGCACGCTTGAAGAACCAACATAACTTATGAAAAAATTTATGCTTTGTGGAGTCGTTGCCTCCACCATTCTATTAGGCTTAATATTTAATGTTAAATGGGATAAATTTGATCAAAACGAAGAAGTCYCTGTATATATCAAATACTCAAATGCAAGCACGGAGGGCGGAAATTTCCCCATTCAGCACAAGGTTGAAAGTTTCCTTTCCGCAAATTTTATGAAAGGGCGAAAACCTATAACACCGAAATTTTTCGTAGATTTCATTTAGCAGAAAAAAGGTTCATACCTTAAAGTTTTACAACTGTTCACTTTAATAATCTCCAAGGTTTTTTCTGCATTTTTTTTTGTAGACTAAAAGCTGCGATCTACAATATATAGTGTGTTTACGCCAAAAAAACCACAACATGTAGTATTTTAAGAAAAAACAGCCTAGGTAAAACAAACGTAATTTTTTCAAATCATTTTGTTTAAGTTACAAAGAAAATAGATCATATAATTTAAAAGAGAAGTTTATGTCAAAATCAGATGATGCCACAAAAAGTGAGACAACATTAGAGAGTCTCAAACAGACGGACTTACTCACAGGGGTAAAAGATCATATCGCAAAAGTTCCGCCAAATTCTGAAACAACGTTTACTGTTGTTAAAAGAAATGGAACAATCGTTCCCTTTAAAAAAGAGCGGATCTTTAATGCTATCGAAGCAGCTTTTCGTGAAGCAAAAAACGTAGACAAAGGGACCTCTCTTGCAAGCGAGCTTTATAACACCATCGAACATGTCACTTCTCTCGTTCTTAAAAAGATAAAAACACTTGGGACCAAAGGCGTTTGCTTAACTGTAGAGGGTATCCAAGACATCGTAGAAATCACTCTTATGAAGAATGGGTTCCACGATGTTGCAAGACTCTACATCATCTACCGTGATCATCAAAAAGCTCTTCGTAAAGATTCTCCTGACAATCTAAAAGTACTAAGAAGAGAAGATGAAGCCCCTGTTCGTTTTAATCCGATTAAAGTTGCTTCCACAATCGAAAAAGCTTTTCGATCTTATCATGAATGTGAAGGTGCTACCCCTCATGATATTGTTGATGCTGTAAATGTTGTGACAGAAAAAGTTGTCATCGACGCTATTGACAGCTTTCAAACAAAAGCCCTTCACGTTAATGAGATCCAAGATTTAATAGAAAACCATCTCATGAACGATGGCTACTTTGAGATCGCAAAAGAGTATATTTTGACAAGAGCTTCCCTTGGCCAGCAAACAGTTAAAGTCAGCAAAGAGAAAACAGAGCATCACGAGAAGCAGAGAAAATTCAAGATGCAGATGAAAGACGGATCCGAAAAATTTGTCACAGAGTCTGAGATCAAAAAACATATGAAGCTTGCTTGTCTCGGACTTGAAGAGCTGTTTCAAGCGATGACCTTGTAGAAGCCACCATCCTAAACTTCTATGATGGGATTAAAGAAGAAGAAATCGATATCTCTCACGTCATGGCAGCAAAAGTTAAAATCGAAGTAGGGCCTGCTTATTCTAAAGTTGCAGCAAGACTTCTTCTTGAT
>NVUU01000116.1 GCA_002402025.1 Candidatus Aerophobota bacterium | reverse complement strand
TCAGGACCCTTCTCTCTATTATTTTTTAGCTTATAGCTTTTTCTAAATACCAATTGGGGAATGACATCTATGGGCGCATCTACGTCGCCTCTATTAAATACTTCTACTTTTATCGCGATATCTTCCGAAGTATTTTTGGCATACTCAATAAAAATATCAAAATAGCGTTCTTGATCGAATATCCCAGTATCTATGAGCTCAAACTCTCTATCCGATGTTCTTCTTGATTGATTTTCTTCCACAAGTCTCTCATAGGGGAAAGCTTCTTGAGGATATTTGTACAGAAATTTCATGTAGGAATGAGAAGGAGTATTGTCTAGATAATAGTAGTATTCTTTAACATCTTCTCCATGATTTCCTTCTGTGGAAGAAACACCAAAAAGACGTTCTTTGAGTATCCTGTCTTTTTTATTCCAAAATGCAAAGGTGATACAAAAAAGCTGATACCTATCGCAAAGTCCCGCAAGGCCATCTTCTCCCCATCTAAAAGCCTTTGATTTTGCCATATCATGTGTAAAGTAACCCCAAGCATCTCCATTCTCAGAGTAGTCTTCTCTAACCGTACCCCATGACCGCTCAGAAACATAAGGTCCCCACTTGTGCCATGGAAACACAGGGAGACTCTCATCACCCTCTTTCAGTCTCTTGTGCTCTTTAGTATCTTTAAGATGCTTATACATAGGCTATAAAAATTATACTCTCTATTACTCTTATTTACTTGTTACTCGTTATATTTTCAATAAAATGAAAAAAAATTATTGCAATTGTGTATTGGACTTGCTATCGCTCTTACTTTAACAAGAATACGGAGTTTACCTTGGAAGCCATACTTTTAAAGACAGGAACAGATGATGTATTTCTATCAGAGTTCCCAGATCCCGTTATAAACAACCCAACAGATGTCAAACTGAAGGTGCTGCAAGTCGGCATCTGCGGAACAGATAGAGAAGAAGCATGCGGCGGTAGAGCTGATGCTCCTGCCGGAGAAAAAAATCTCATCATCGGACACGAGATGATCGGACAGGTTCTTGAAGTTGGAAAAGAGGTAAAAGATTTCAAGAAAGGTGACTATGCTGTTTTTACAGTGAGACGCGGCTGCGGAAAATGCGAAGCTTGCAAGGTTGAAGTCTACGACATGTGCTACACAGGTGATTATAAAGAAAGAGGGATAAAGAGTCTTCACGGATTCCAATCAACATATGTTGTCGATGATCAAAAATACCTCATTAAAGTACCAGAAAGCATTCATGACATCGCGGTTCTTACAGAACCTACTACTGTTGTAGAAAAAGCCATCGATGAGTCCTGCAAAATCCAAGTAAACCGTCTTCCTGCACACAAAAACCACAGAGATTGGCTGAGAGGAAAAACTGCTCTTATCGCAGGTCTTGGCCCTATAGGTCTTCTTGGAGCTGTTGTTCTAAGACTTCACGGCTGCAATGTTCTTGGATTAGATATAGTAGATGAAAATAGTGCAAGACCCCAAATCCTAAAAGAGCTTGGAGGAACCTATTTAAACAGCAAGGAACACTCCATGGAATCCATCCAAAAACAACATCCGCAGATAGATTTAATATTAGAAGCGGCAGGGATTCCAAAGCTTGATTTTGATCTTGTACAAACACTTGGAATCAATGGTATTTATGTTCTAACTGGCGTTCCAGGAGATGGTCCTCCTCTACAAGTAAACGGCGCAAGCGTTATGAAGCAGCTTGTTTTAAAGAATCAAGTAATTTTCGGATCCGTAAATGCAAGCTTCTCACATTTTAAAATGGCTGTTGATGATCTCGAAAATGGACTTAAAAAATGGCCAAATACTCTACCAAAAATCATCAGCCACCGTATCCCTCACAAAGATTTTAAAAAAGTTCTCGCAAAACATACTTCCGATGAAATCAAAGTTGTGATCGACTGGGAAAAATAGAGCTTGCAAAGAATTAAATCCTCCTTAAACTTTCAGTTTAAAAAGGGACAGTAAGCCAGAAATGAAAGCAAAGAACGTTCTATTACTCATCATCCTAGCTCTTTGCTGGGGACCTTCTTTTTTCTTTATCAAGATCGTTCTAGAAGAGATACCCACTTTCATGCTTGTAAATTGTAGACTTGGTATCGCAGCAATCATTCTTATCATCATCGTAAAGTGCCAAGGAAAAAAACTTTTCACCTGGATACATCTCTGGAAACAGTTCCTTATCATGGGTGTAAGCGCCTGCGCTCTTCCCTTTGTACTCATCACCTATTCTGAAACCATGATAGAAAGTTCTCTTGCAGGGATCATCAACGGTTCAGCCCCTATTTTTACAGCGATCCTCGCGCACTACTTTCTAGAATCTGAAAAGATGAACGTAAAAAAGATCGTTGGGATCTCGCTTGGTTTCCTCGGAATCGTTGCGGCCTTTCTGCCATCACTTCTAGAAGGCCAACATGCAAACGTTCTCGGAATCATTTATGTCATGATCGCTTCGATAAGCTACGCAATCGGTATGGTGTATTCTAGAAAATACCTCATGGCTCTACCAAATTTAATAGGCCCTACCTGCCAGCTGATCATGGGATCTCTTGTGCTTCTTCCTTTTACCTTTATTATAGACAAACCCTTCAGCATTCCTTTTCCCTCAATGAAGATACTCATCTCTTTAATCTCCCTTGCAATCCTCGGCACTGTGCTCGCTTTTGTTCTATACTATGCGATTGCTAAAAAAGTAGGAGCCACCTATCTCTCTACCTCCACCCTTTTATTCCCATTTGTTTCTATTTTCCTTGGAGTAATCTTCTTGCATGAAACGCTTCACTGGAACGCATATCTTGGATGTTTTCTGATTGTACTGGGACTCATCACAGCAAACTCTCTCATTAATTTTAAAGACATCCTAAGTCTTTTCAAGATGAAGAAGATGCAGTAAGGATCGTAAAAGGATACGTATTTAATAGGCTTGATGGATCAAAGTTGTTATCCATATCTATAACTTCATCTGTATAGATATCTTGATATTTTCTTTTGCGAAGCTCTTCTGGAAAAGCTTCAACAGCCACTTTCTCAGAAGAGAGGAAAAACCTTCTAGAAATGCAGATCATCACCTCTTCTTCATAGACTCTATAAAATGCTATATGCGATTCGCTTGTAAGAGACAACCTTTCATAAGATCCCTTAAAGATGAGATCTTCCTTTTCTTTTCTAAAGATCAGTCCTTTATGTAACACATACATTTTTAGAGCATCAAAATCTCCTTTTTCGATGCAGTCTTTCATAAAAGCCTTTGGATCTTCTACTTTCGAGATTTTTTTAAGAAGCTCTTCTCTTTTTTCGTAGTTAACTGCTCGTCTGTTATCTGGATCAACAAGAGAAAAATCAAAAAGCTCTGTTCCCTGATACACATCAAGGACGCCAGGTAGTGCTATTGTGAGATTGAGCAGCGAAATAGATGAGAGAGCAGAAGGAATACGCAGACCTGAAATAAATTCACAAAGAGATTTGTAAAAAGGAGTGCCTTCTTTAAGAATCGCCTTAATAAAATGCGCTAGAGCATTTTCATAGTTCACATGATGACTCACCCAGTTCGTAATCGCTTTAGACTCTCTTGCAGCTTTTATAGCGTAATCGCAAACCCTCTCTATAAGCTCTTCTTTTTTATCTAAAGAAACAGAAGCTGGCCAGAATCCAACTAAGGTTTGATAGATGAAGTACTCCATATTTAAATCWGGAAAAAAACCCTCATCTGTAGACAGTTTGAGGTGAGCATTCTGATCTTTCCAAAGAGCTGCCTCCCTCTTCCAGATAGCTGGCATCTCAGATAACATATTAATGCGCATACGCATCTCTGTAGATCTTTTTGTGTCATGCGTTGAYGTTGTGATCCAACCATAGGGGAATTTCTCTAGCTTGTCCTGCATCTTCTTATGGAAATCAAGACCAATGGTGCCAAAATCACGAGGAAACCCTCCCACCTCGTTTAATGAAACAAGTCGAACATAGTTATATAGGTGAGTATCCTCAAACCCTTTTGCCATAATAGAAGGGCTTAGCTGCTGAAAACGAAGTATAAACTCCTTCTCAAAACTCAGCAGTTCTTCTTTTTGCAAGAAAAAAAGCTCTCGCAAGTACGTAAAACACTCCTTTAGCTCTGTATACTTTTGCTCGGAATATTCAAAAGCTTCAACATATGCAGATTTGTCTTCTGAGCTAAGAAGTAAAATGTCTCCAGATTTTTCAAACCGCATATAACTGCGATATTTTGGAAAAAAACTAAATAGCGCAATGATTGCAGACTCGAGCTCTTCTTGAGAAAATGCTACGTCTTTTCTTTTTGCCTTCACACCAAGATGTAGCTTATGCGTTAATGCCTTCATCTCAGAAGACATATATAAAAGCGCAAAAGTCCTTTTCTCTTCTGTTAAAAGTTCTTTCTCATCAATTTCTCTCTCAATGAAAGTCTCATAGATCTTTGTGAACGATTCTTTGGCTTCTTTTTTTACAAAAAGCCCATTTAGATAGTTGAGATACTCATAACCAACAGTTCCAGAGACAAGCCAGTCTTCTGAAATCTTTTCTACTTTCTCAAGGATCTTTTCTATAATGATATAAAGTGGTTTTTGCGAGCCAAGCTCATCATTGATACTTGAGCTTTTGATACCATACTTACTTGCTATATACCCTATTTGCAGCCTTCTAAAATACGTAAGAGGATCAAAAAATCCGTCAGGATGATCTATCCTCACACCATCGATTTTCCCCTCTTTGAGAAGAGAAAAGATAAACTCGTGATAATCATCAAACACATGGAGATGCTCCATCTTAAGAGCTGCTAAATGATTGATATCAAAAAAACGCCTGTAGTTTATGTTCTGAGGAGCATACTGCCAAAACTCTAAAAAGAAATGCTGCTTATGCAAGATCTTTAGAAGTAGACTGCTATCCTCGTTTACAATAACAACACTCTCTTGCATGTGCAAATAGATCGCATCGTCTTTAAGAAGACTTGCAAGCTCTTCTTTTATCTTAGCAAGCTCTTTTGCCCTTTTTTCTTTAGAAGCTTTGTCTTCTCTTTCCACAAGGTTCTTGCAAAGAAGAATAACACTTTTGACCCTTGTAAAAAGCTCGGGAGAGATTTTTTCTTTTAAAGCTTCTATTCTTGGATGCATCACAAGAAACAAACTATTTGGATTGATCGGGAGCTCTTTTAAGTTCGCATCGATATATATCCCCTCTTTTGTCACCCGAAGCTTTATCACCCCATCCTCAAGTGCCTTGCTTGATGGTGAATCTAAAATAGGAACAAGAACTTTTCCTTGCAAAGTTTTGATATACGGCTGCCAGTTAATATCAAAATAGTCTGCATATATCGAGTAGGGACCATTTTCAAGTACATCATACCACCAGGGGTTTTCTGTAAATGCTCCCATGTGGTTTGCAACAATATCTGCAACAATGGAAAATCCAAGCTCTTCTGCACTCTTAAAAAAAGCCTCTCTATCATCAAGAGATCCAAGCTCCTTATTAAAGATCTTTGGGCTTGTTACATCATAGCCATGCATCGACCCTTTTGATGCTTGGAAAATGGGAGATAGGTAAAGTGTTGTAATACCAAGATCTTTTAAATAGGAAAGCCTTTTTTTTGCATCACAGAATGTAAAATCCTTATGCAACTGGAAACGATAGAGATTAAGAAAAGCTCTTTTCTTCCTACACTCTTTTAAGATTATATCTGCAACATTTGCATCTGTCATTGATAGCGACTAAATTCACAATATTTTTTAAATCCAAGCTGCTTGTAAATAAGGTACTGTTCTTTAAATGACTTTACAACAGCAAAGTGATAACTTTGCTGCCTTGCCTTAAGAAGCATCTTTATTGAAAGATCTATAATAAGCTCTTTATTTCTATCTTTATACTTACTTGCAACAAAACACTTGAATCCTGCTATTCCAGCACCTAAATAAAGCTCTCCAACAATCGCCGGCTCCTCATTTAAATAACCAACAAAAAGCTGTATCGGATCCGATCCATGAAAAGCAAGCTTTGAGATTTTACCAAAATATTCTTCAATATGTTCTTTATTACAGCTTTCGTTTGCATAGACTTTTCCAACATCTTCAATACTTGATTTTGTAAGAGCTTGCTGTATCCTAAATCCAGGAATGTATCGCGCTTTTTTCCGGAACCCATGCAAATTTAAAAGCATGCAATGATTTTGCTCTTTTTTCTTGAGGCCCAAATTTGTCAAAGCTTCTGAGAGCATGTCCTGCGGCATTGTCGGACCCACAATCCACGAAAAAGGAAGATCTTTTTCTTTAAAATATTCAATCTCGCGCTGAATGTCAGGCGATTTATTAAAAAGCGTTTC
>NVUU01000115.1 GCA_002402025.1 Candidatus Aerophobota bacterium | reverse complement strand
TCTTGATAGAGAAAAGATAATTAAGAGATCAACAGATGAGGTTGATAGATATTTAAGGAGATACGCAAAACCAATTGTTTTGGAAAGGCTTAGTAGATTAATAGGTCTTAGGGAAGATAAAGAAATTGATTCCATTTCTTTTCATGAAGATATTGCAAAATCAACCCTAACTGTTTCCCTCCCTTTGCAAGAGTTTTACCAACATCATAGATCCCTTTATTCTGTTTGAAATATGCTGTGTTCCATGGAGCAAAGTTAGGATCAGTTAAGTTGTTAATATATTCGTTATCGATGCTATCGAAAAGCAATTGCCCGATTGTAACTTGCTGACTTGGGTTAGAGAGTGTCACGCAGTCTGTCCAAAATGGAGGGGGCATTGTTGGTAGAAAGTTTGAAAACACATAATTTGTTGTAAAACTACTTCCCAAAATAGTTTTCAGATCCCCTCTTACAGTCCAGTAGATTAAATCATCAGCCCCTGTTGGTGCAAAAGGCGTTGTTCCCGACAAGACTGTTGGAGTCAGTCCTGTTGCAAATAGCTGGTCTTGATAATGATGTGGCTGAAGACACATTACTGTGCTATTTGAATCACTTACAACAGTTGATGCTGTTCCATAAGGATGTCCAAAAGATGCTGTATAGGTCGTGTCTAAAAACGTCTGATCCGTGACTGTGTAGGATACTTGGGTGTTTGTGATAAAATTAAAAGCGTACCTGCCAAGGTCTTGCAAGTAGGCATTAACATCGTTATCTGGAAGAGCAATTGCTTGAGCGTATGTATTTCCCGTAATAGGATATCCATGAATCGTTGGGACTCCTGCTAAGACAAAATAAAATTTCGATGTTTTATTAGGCAGCTGAATAACACTATTCTGCGGCTCTGTTGTGGCTGTGCCTCTTGTAAAATTGATTGAGATATCATTCTTATAATAGAGGGCAAACGTCGTAAAGTTGTCTTGTCTATTGATRGGATTGAGGGTGTCTGACGAGGAGAATTGTGCAGGATCTACTTGGTTTCCGGCAAAGCGTACATAATCAATCGCTGTTGTACCAGTCAGTGCTGCAGGTGTTGTTGCAGCAACAAGTAGATTGGTTTGAGCTGGAGATCCACTTGTTGTAAGCCTGTTGGATATCACGATGTACTCAACACCTCTACACTCAAAAAACACAAAAGGCGAGCCCTGAGTTACAGTACATTTAATATACTGTCCTTGTCCTGTTGTGTTAGAAAAAGAAGTTTTCACATAAGGATCGTTTGGATTTTGATAGATCAAGTCTGTGTCCCAGTCTCCCATTCTATCAACAACCATAGCTGTCGGACCCCAAATCGTATCATCAGACTTTACACCATCTGTTGGTGCTGTATTTGAAGGATATACGAGCATCATAGGAACGGGATCTGTTTCAACCGTTAGAGGCGCTGTGCTCCAGGTAGAGCTTGCTGCTTGGCACTGCGGGCCGTACGATGCATCTGGTTTAAGGTAGGGATAAGGAAGCGTGATGTTAATGCCTCTTGCAGAATGTGACGATCCTGCACCGGGAGGTTCTGAGTAGGTTAGTATAATAGGATCTGCGATAACGGCTGCTTGTTGAAAATTTTCTGCTGGCCAGATATTTGACCCGGGAACATCTCTTGCAACGAAGTAACCGTCTAGTGGATTGGTTTCTTTTTTTCCTGTTGCCCACAACATAGCACCACCCATCCAAGCTCTTAGGCGGTATGGCTGTGGAAGATTTATTGTTGCACTTACTTTGTCTGGTGCAGCAAGGAGTGGATAATTTGTATCATCAATTGCTCCTGACGCATCTGCATTTGTTGTTTGAAAATAAGCATCCCCGATCTTAATCGCACCAAACAGAGTACCTACATTCACACAAAGAAAAAAAATCCAAATAGTCTTTCTCATATAACCTCCAAAAGAAGCGCTTGAGATTAAGGACTCGTTTTATTTTTTCAAAGAAAAAAATATACTTTAGCAGAAAGAAAAACACACTGTAGCAGAGCTGCAGTGTGTTTAATTAAAATAAGAAAATCCTTCCGTTTGGGCTTACTATTTCTGATCAGAACTAGGGTTTTGATCATGATCACTATCATGGTCGTGTTTATGAGGGCAACGAGGTTTGTCTATCCCAAGTGGTCCAGAGCCTGCATAGGCTACCATTAGAGCTGCACCAAGCAAGGAGATATTTTTCAAGAAGCAAAGCTCATGAAGCATCACTTCTGTAAACTTTCCTGGTTCCCAGAACCTGTGAACAAAAAAGGTCACAAGCAGTAGAAAAGCTACAAGGAACCAAGCTCCGATTTTTGCTTTGTAGCCAAGAAGAACACTAAGTCCTCCAATCAGCGCAATAACACCCATAATCGGCACAGAAATGTATGGCAAAGGAACACACATTTCTACTGCATAGTTGATCATTCTTGGAAGAAAATGCTCGATGCCTTTAATAATAAAAATTAAGGAGAATAAAATTCTTCCGATTAAAAATACGATAGTCAATGTACGGCCTCTTGTTTAGTTCATAAAATCTTTGTTCTATCGTAAAAAATCTTTTTGAACAAGAAGGCAGTCTATATAGAGCTAAATGGAATCACCGCACAAAGAGAAAGAACAACGACAAGTGATAGTAAAAACATTTTGCGAGCCCAATAGGCATCGCTTTTGCACTTAAAACCTTTGATGGCATAGATAAACCATGCAGTGCCCACAGCAAGTGTTATCACAAGGTATGCGGTACCTGTATATTTAAAGTATGTAAGCAGACTCGATACAAAGGTAAAAGCCACAATATAAAAAAGCATATGGATCTTCGTTGTAAGTATCCCTTTTTTTACAGGTAGAACAGGGACTGAAGCATTTGTATAATCTCTTAGTCTAAACATTGCGATCGCATAAAAATGAGGCATCTGCCAAAGGACGATTGTTAGGAAGATGAGAAACGCGCAGAGATCTAAACGGTTTGTGACAGCGCAGTAACCGACAACAGGGGGTATCGCTCCTGCTATACTCCCAATAAGTGTACATGCGGGTGTTAAGTATTTAGAAAAGCTATAAAAAAGCACATAGACAAAGAATCCAAGTAATGCTGCGACAGTTGCCATAAGATTTGCATAGACAAAGAGTATAACAACCCCTGCAATTCCAAGAAGCATTGCAAATTGTATCGCTTTATCGACAGAAATAGTACCTTTTGCGAGGGCTCTATTTCTTGTCCTTACCATCTTTTTATCAAGATCTCGATCGATATAATTATTGCATACGCAAGCAGACGCTATAACAAGAGACAAACCAAGAAGTGTCATAATGAACAGCATGAAATTGATATGCCCTCTTGATGCTAAGGTTAATCCACCAAATGCTGTAATGGCATTCCCCATGATGATCCCAGGTTTTGTGAGCTCGATGTAGGATTTAACTGCAAGTGAAGGGGCTAATTTTGTGGTTTTTTCCATATAGCAAACTTGGTGAAGTGAATAAAACTTGGGAGGTTTTCCTTTGGGGACCTCTAAATAACGTTATTCTGATTTTGTCAARATTCCTATTGAAATCAAGTAAAAAAAAAGAAAATAGTGCTATATCTTGGGAAACAAAACCAAGGGATATCCTATGAGAAATTTTCTTTTACTTTCATTACTTAGTGCAGGACTAATGTTTTCCTGTTCAGACAAACCAAAGCCAAAACAGGAATCAAACCATAACTGCAATACAAAACCTTGCAACTGCAAAGATGGCTGTCATTGCGACCCTGAATGCATTTGTAAAGAGAAATAATTTACGTATGCATCTTTACGTTGTAATTAAGATTGTTCATGATCCAAAGAGTACCACCAATAACTACAAACATGACAAGGACCAGGAAGAAAAACACAAGTGAATTCCATTTGGGTTTAGACTCAAGAAATAAATGCATAAAAAAGATCAGCTGTGTCATTGCTTGGATAATACAAATCCCAAATATAGTAAATACTAATCCCCAGCCACTCAGCCAATGCTCTACTGCAATAAAGTAAGCAAGTACTGTAAAGATGAGAGATAATACAAGTCCCCATATTAAGGGTTTAAAACTTGTATTCCAACCATGATGTTGATCAATCATATTCCTCACGCTCCAATCAAGTAAACAATACTGAAGATAAATATCCAAACGACAGTGATAAACTGCCAAAACATGCGCAAGCATGAAAGCCTTTTAAGGCTTAGGTCAGTAATTCCCTGTTTGCAAACAGGGATAATGAGTAGAATCACCCATAACATAGCAAGAATCATATGTAGAGTATGAAGGCCAAGAAGGTTAAAGTACGCTGTAAGAAAAGCACTTCTATGCCAGCTATTTCCTGATGCGATGAGTCTTGAATAATCGCAGAATTGCATCACTGTGAAAAGAAGACCAAGAGCAAACGTTACAGAGAAAAGAGCAATAACACCGGCTTTATTTCTTCTGTGCGCAAAAATCCCTCCGATACCACTTGTAAAACTACAAGTGATGAGGATAAGAGTCTGAACAAGAACCATGGGAAGGCAAAACAGCTCACTTGGACCAGGCCCTCCGAACGTATTCTTTACAAGGACAACATATACTGCGAAATACGTTGCAAAAAGCATAAAGTCTGTTACGAGATACAGCCAAAACCCAAGCATTGTTTTATCGTAAACATCGTGGTACGTATCTGGATATTTTTCCTTCATAGAATCATTCATATGGATTGCTTCCTGGTTTCGGATTCTATTCTTTCTACCTCTTCAGCTTTTACATAGTAGTCTGTTTCTTTTACGTAAAGACGTGAAATAATGGAAACCATGAGTCCAAGAAAAGTTACTGCTGCAAACCACCAAATATGCCAAACAACAGCAAAGCCAAAAAAGAAACTAAAGGCACCAATATAAAAACCAATAGGGGTATTTTTTGGCATATGGATATCTTTATAAACAGGCTTCTCTGTTTTTTCGCTGCGAGACTTTTTCATCTCCCAGAAAGCGTCACGATCATGAACTTCTTGCGGGAATGCAAAGTTGTAAAAAGGTGGAGGGGATGCAGTTGACCACTCGAGGGTTCTACCGTTCCATGGATCCCCTGTTGTATCTCTATTTGCATTTCTCTGCTTGATACTAATGAAAAGCTGCAGCGCTTGGAAGCCAACACCTACCATAATAATAACAGCACCGAATGCTGCTACAACAAATAATGGCTGCCATCCATTTCCTGCTGGATAGTGATCCATGCGTCTTGTAGCACCCATAAAGCCTAAGATGTAAAGAGGAATAAAGGCAATTAGGAAACCAAATAACCAGCACCAGAATGCGCATTTCCCTGTAGGCTCATGGAGCTTGAAACCCATGAATTTTGGGAACCAGTATGAATAGCCTGCAAAGAAGCCAAAGAGCACACCTCCGATAATCACATTATGAAAGTGAGCAATCAAAAAGAGGCTGTTGTGAGCTTGGAAAGCAACAGCTGGTATCGACATCATCACACCCGACATGCCGCCGACAGTAAATAAGACTATAAACCCGAGGAACCAAAGCATCGGTGTTGTAAATATGAGGCGTCCTCTTACCATTGTAAAGAGCCAATTGAACACTTTTACACCCGTTGGTACAGCAATAATCATTGTCATTATGCCAAAGAAGGAATTAACGTTCGCGCCCGCCCCCATGGTGAAAAAGTGGTGAAGCCACACGATGAAGGACAAGAAAGTAATAGCAAGTAGTGCCCACACCATAGAGACATAGCCAAATAACTTTTTCTGCGAAAAAACAGGAACGATTTCAGAAAAAATCCCAAAAGCGGGTAGAACAAGAATATATACTTCCGGATGTCCCCACGCCCATATTAAATTGACAAACATCATAGGGTTGCCACCAGCTTCTGATGTGAAGAAATGAGAACCAAACAAACGATCAGAAGAGAGCATGCCAACAACTGCAGTAAGCACTGGGAATGCAAAAACAACAAGGATCATTGTTGCAAAAGTTGCCCAAACAAAAATAGGCATTCTCATGAGTTTCATTCCTTTGCAACGCATCTTCAAAATGGTTACAATAAAGTTAATCCCTGAGAGCAAACTTCCGGCCCCCGATATCTGGACACTCCAGAGCCAATAATCGACTCCCTCCCCGGGGTTATATTTGATTGAGGTCAGTGGTGGATACGCTGTCCATCCTGCCCCTGAAAACATCCCTACAACAAGGGAAACTAAGATATAAAGTGACCCTGATGTAAAAAGCCAAAAACTCACATTATTTAGATAGGGAAATGCAACATCTCTTGCACCCAGTTGAATTGGCAAAAGTAAATTTATGATACCAAACGTCACTCCCATACCGACAAAAAAGATCATTGTTACACCATGAGATGTAAAAATTTGTTGGAAGTGGGGTGCATGAAGATAACCA
>NVUU01000114.1 GCA_002402025.1 Candidatus Aerophobota bacterium | reverse complement strand
TGGGAAGAAGCTCATAAAAGCAAATCTGGTAGTGTAGACCCAAGTTTACCGAAAAATCCAGACGACTTATTAAAACGACCTGGATGGAAAGAAAGGACATAGAACGTTTGAGAACAAAGAAACAGGTGAAAAACTTAGACACGACGAAGGAAAGCCTTATGAATCTGGGCATGAAAAATACAACCACTATCATCGCCCTAATCCTAATAAAACAAGCAAACATGATGAATACTTAGATCACAATCACAATCCAGTAGGTAGGCATAGTGATACATCACACATTTATCCTCCTGAAAATGTCTGGTGGAATAAATGAATATCAATAACTACACATCTTATTTTCATGACGGATCGCTAATCGATATCAATCATGATAATACCACTATTATCTTGTCTATGGAAAGCGCTGAAATATCTTCTGAAGAAAATCAAGATAATATTTCCCTTTCTGAACATAATACAATCAAAGGTAAATTACATATTGAAGGCATCAATTCAATTTTTGAAGGAGATGAATTAATATCTATCCATTTAAGAATGTTATATGATAGCGCGGGCATACTCCATTTTAAAATTCATGCAACAACTGTTCAACTTGATATCGAATGGGTGAATTACCCTCCTCATCCAGAAATAACTGCCTATGCCTTTTATCATATAAAAGGAAAAAAAATTTGGTGGGAAAACATTCCCGATTTATATGACCCATTTTGGTAACAACTTTTCTCTTTTTTTCCGAAAATAACCCAAAACAACAGGATATTTGACCCCCTATCGGAGAAAGCTTCTCGAGAAGAGCGATTTGTTTACAATCTTTCGTTTACCAACGGGTATTTTTTACGCAAATGGAGACAAAGCTAATGTACTCTTTTTGACATCCGCGAAGCCAGCCCTTCTCTCTGGTCAAAAGGGGTCTGGTACCATGATTATAGAACGAATATTCATCACACGTTAAAAAAGCAGCCGATGCGTTTTGAAGATTTGCAGGACTTCATTCAATGTTATAACCCTCAAAACCGTCATGTTCGTAAGGAGACCTGGGATTCGGAAAGCAATCCTAATGGGAGATGGCGTAAATTTACATATGAAGAGCTTATAACTCGTGATAAGACAAGCTTGGATGTTTTTTGGCTTAAAGATAAAAGCCTAATCGATCTTGACAATCTTTCAGATCCAAAAATATTAGAAGCTGCTATGACAAGTTTTAAAAATGTGACAGAAAAGCTTCATATATATTAGTCATCAGCTTTTTTAGATTAATTTTTGTAGACATCTTGACTTTGTGTATAAATGTGTAGGAGCAAAGCGTAGATGTCYKWTTCTNGCAAAGYWWWGATGTCCTAAATGCTTTAGGAGGGCCACGCTTTGAAGGAGATATTTAAGATGTCTGATATTGAGCTTTCTCGATACACTATAACACCCATTAGCACCTCGATTATCAAATCTATCCCTAGGGTGGGCATATTATCGAGCTATTCCGCTCTTTGGTTCAATATAAGAGAGAAATAGAAGGATCGTTAGCTTAGCCACTTGGATTAAACCAATACTCTTGTTGTCGCGTGATAAGCGCTTCACTTGTTAGCCATCCGTCTGCAGACTGGAAAAGGACGGCATTAAAAGTAGCATCTCCCAATACCATCAATTAATCAATCCATCCTGTAAGTGCCTTCGAAAGAGAATGCTGTATCCTCGATTAGTAGATATAAGGATTAGGAATCTAATGTAAATGTTTTTCGTTATTCAAACAGACGATGTCGCTCAATTTGTTCAGAATGATTTGTTTTATGCAAAAATAGATAATTAAAATTACTCACATTTTCAATATCGACACTTTTAATTTCAAATAAACCGCCATCTTTAATCTCAAACATTTGATACCCTATTTTAGACATATAATGGATGACAGTTTCAATATTATAACCAAATTTTGTGCACCAATTTTCTACTAGCTCCAAGAAAATCATAGGCAAGTACTTACAGATAGTTTGCTTGCCACCTTTAAGCACCAAAAATTCTGCGCCTTCAACGTCACATTTTATAAAATCTAATCTATGGATACTTTGCTCTTTTACAAAATCGTCTAGAGTATTTAGTTGGCACTGGATTTTTTTAGAAGAGTTGGTGTCGAAAATATCCCTCTCTGAAGCGATCGCAGATCCCACTTCAGAATAAAAAAAGTCAGCTGTTCTGCAGTTATCCGAAAAACCAAAATTAAAAGATTTAATGTTGGTTAATTTGTTATGATGAATATTTTCCAATAATAACGAGTGTGTTTTTGGAACAGGCTCAAATGAAAAAAATTGAGCTTGTTTATATTCGCTTGCAAGATTGATGCTGTACCACCCTATATGTGCACCGATATCAAAAAAACAGCCATTTTTATCCATTAGACTTGTAATCATTTGCATCTCTTCAGATTCATAAGCACCAAAGTTTAGGATCTCAAATATGGCAGACCTACATGAGGCATCGATTGAAAAACTTAACTCTCTTTTTTCTAATTGCGCTATCACCCTATTGGGTGTTATTTTAATAGAGGAAATCCGCCCTGGACTCATCATTGGTTGAACTTCAAAAAAAGTCCTGTATTTTTTATACATTTTTAAAATGTATTCATATTTATTAAGATCCCCATCGGCAAATTTATCCATAATACTTGATAAAGAATCTTGTTCTTTCTCTTGTTCAACATATAAGCACTTTGATTTTGCAATTTCAGCTGATAATTTATTCTCCATGGCTTTCCTTTTTTTTCTCTTTTTCCCATTCTCCTATTCCGATCAAAACTGATCCTAAAACTAATGCTAGTGTTACTGCGAATGACTTAAAATCAAATTCTTTACCAGCTAACAGCAAAAGAATACTCGTACCAACGCCTAGCCAGTTACCCATTATCGCTACCAAAGTCGGCTGTATGAATCGATAAGAAAATAAGAAGCCAAGAAGGGGGCTAGGGCATAAGAAGTACTGGCTAGAATCGCATTTTTAAGTCAATTCTTTTAGTTACAAAAAAAGCTTTTCTAATTTCATTTCTGTTTCAAAAACCACTAAGTTCTTCAACTCAGTAAGAAATTCTTCATTAATTTGTAGCTTGGAATAGAAATCCTTAATCCCTGTAAGTTCATCCTGCGTCCATGTATCAAGACTTGATTCATTGTGTTGAATACACACCTCAAGCTTATCTAAAAAATTTACAATTTGTGCTTCTTTTGAACTGTTTTTCTCAAACTCCAACCAATTAGCGATCAATTCTTGGCCAGAATCTCCTATTGACCCTGCTATTTCAAGAACAGCTTCCTTTTCTTTTTGCTTTCTGTTCTCAGATAGCGTTTGATCGGATTCAATTTTAAAAGCATGACAATCCCCAACAATTATCTCTCCAATGTCGTGAATTGCTGCCATTTTTATAGCTTTCATCATATCGATATCTTTAGAGAGGAAGGGGGAGCAAATGACAACCATTAAAGTTAATCTCCACGAATGCTCTGCGACACTCTCATTTCGTCCCGAAGAGGTCCAACTATGGCGGAGTTCATTTTTTAATTTTTCTGCACGATGAAGAAAATGCAGAATTTGTTTGGCATTAATAGACAATTTTTGCAATGGAATCCTTTATCTATAATTGTAATAAATATATTCTATTATCAAACTGTTCTTCAGAATTTATTGTCTTCCATAATTCCCATTGGAAATTACTCTTTTCAAATGCTGACTCTAATCCAGCTGTGTCACCCTTATTGGAGAATGCAATAAAAATCTGAGTGCCTTCATGGACAAATGTCTCAGACTGACTAAGAAATTTTTTAATGGAATTGAAATTAGGGTCATAAAAGGCGCGCTGTAGGGGGTCTGCAATTTCAATATCATCCCTATGGTAAGGCATGTTAAAAATGATCAAGTCGAACATTTGCAGTGGAACGTTATCAAAACAGTCACTGACATAGCTTTCAATTTGAGATCTCTTAAATCCATTCATCTTATTATTTTCTTTTGCATTCTCTATTGCATAAGAATTAATATCTGCTTGAACAACTTTTTTAGCTCCATTTTTCAGAGCATAAAGCCCCACAACCCCTGGACCACAACCCATATCGCAAATTGTCTTCCCCTTTACTAGATCCTTCAAGTTTCTCAACACAAAACCCGTGGTACGGAATTTATGTGATGGGTAAACATGTGGAAAAACTACAAAACCAACGTCCTCAACAAAATGTTTTGTGTTTTCATGAGACGATTTCACGTCTTCATAAATCTCATCTGCTGTGAGTTGATAATAACTTTTTAGTGTTGACATACTCAATCCTCCTGCCTAAGGTTTTTCCTAAAAAAGTGTTGTAAAACAGCTTACCAAAAATTGACTTAAGAGTCATTCATACATTAGAAGGCATGCTAGCGACCTCAATAAACCTCTAACAGCTAAAGCCTTAAAATTCATGCAAGGATTTGGCCCAACTCTTTGTACGGAGAAACTTTTTGAAGAACATGGCATCACAGTTTCACGAGAAACTGTGAGAGGGTGGATACTGGAGGAAGGTCTCTGGAAGAGTAGGAGACGTAGCCGCCCTAGTATCCATCAGTCTAGAACACGTAGAAGCCAGTTAGGAGAGCTTATCCAAATGGAAGGAAGTCCTCANGACTGGTTNGAAGGACGTCGTGATCAATGCTGCCTTTTAGGCTGCATTGAYGATRCGACAAGTCGCATCATGCTCTTGAAGTTTGTAGNNAGAGAGTCAACAGAGTCCTATTTTCTAGCTTTGGAAAAGTATMTTGAGATGCATGGCAGACCACGTAGTTTYTACTGTGATCGYTTTAGCGTATTCAGAGTTAACCGAGAAGAAGGGAATGTAAAAACACGAGGTCTGACCTAATTTGGAAGAGCTCTCAAAGAGTTAGAGATAGATTTAATCTGCACAAACTCTCCTCAGGCAAAAGGAAGGGTAGAACGAATGTTTAAGACTCTACAGGATCGCCTGGTTAAAGTAACTCTCAAAGACATTTCGAGTATAGAAGAAGCAAACTTGTACCTTGTCGAGTATGTAAAGAAGCATAATGACAAGTTTGCAGTGGGCGCATTGGATGCAGAAGATGCTTCTATCCCATCACTCAGAAAGTTTATTTAGGGGCGGGTAACGGGTATCGGGATGTAGGAGGCTTTCCAGTATTACAATACCTTATTGAAGAGGGATGGCCAGTTGACATTCGCAAAGTTTTGCAGTTCTGTCTTCAGAACAATGCTCCAATAAATGTTTTTCAAGCAATATTAGATCGAGGATATGAGATTGCGGATCTAGCGTTCATTTTGGTGATTTTTTTTACCGAGACGGGACAAGATGGGACGTCTTAGAGCTATTTCTAGAGAGAAATCCGAACCTGTTAAAAAAAAACAGTTTTGGTCAGAGTATTGGAACAAAGATAGCAGAGGCGCACGAAATGGAAAGATATCAATGGACCACTAGTTTAGGAGTAAAACCTAATATGCAACATCTTAGGCAAGCGATTCTAAACATTTCAATTTTAGCGAAAAATCAATCGCAATATCTAACCTTTATCCGATGGCTGCTTGGATTAGGAATTGATCCAAATTGTTTGCCGAGGCAAAGAAGACGGGTTGTAAGGCTTTGATTGAACTGCTTCTTGAGTTTGGGGCAAAACCAATATAGTTGTGTTAATCAAGATTTAATCCGATAATCAGTGTCAATTTATAAATAAAAAATATAATTATTTTTAATAAGAATCTTCCAAGTTTGGAATGTTTTCCCAATAAATTTTTTTTGCATCAACGTTAATAACTGAAAATTCATTTATCTGAGGCTTTGGAGGGAAATTTATCCAATCAATTGACAATTCAATTGAATTTTTTGTGATTTCAAAGTCAAAAATATGACCATTATCATATTCTTTTCTTAGAGGCTTCTCTAATAACTCATCATCAACAGTAACACGCTTAATACCTTCAATATGTAGTTTTCCTTGAATGCTATTGTCTTTTGAAAGGTTAATATCATCTTTAATATCATCCTCATCCATTTCAGCGCTAGCCATAAAAAATACTATTTTATCTTCTGTATGTTGAATATCCATAACTGATCCATCATGAAAAAAAGCAGTATATTTAGAAATATCCATAGTATCGAACCTCCATATGAATTTTATTTCCACCAAACACAATCGGGGGGATAAAGATGTGAAGGTTCACTACGGCTAGGAACAGGATTTTTTTCTGAGTCTAAATACCAATCATTCTTTCCTGTTCTATAGGGATTGGGCCTATGATAATGGTCATGAGCTTTATGACCTGGTTGCCCTGATTTCCCCTTATCATATTCTATAATTTCTCCAGTCTTTTTATCTTTGAATTTATAATGACCTTTTTCTTACCCTTGGGATGACTAATATCTTCTAATCTTGGATCTTTATGCCTTAGAAGATAGACCCACTAAGGGGGCTTTTTATTGACAGTTCTCTATTTGCAAAT
>NVUU01000113.1 GCA_002402025.1 Candidatus Aerophobota bacterium | reverse complement strand
TGGGATTAATACTTCAAAATATTATAAATTAGTGGCTTGTAAGAACGTTTTTTGAAAGTGTTTTATAATGAAAGAGATAAAAGAAAAAAAGCAAATTGGAGTATATAAGGCCGCAACAAACCTCTTAGCAAGGAAAGCGTATTTAAGCTTCGAGCTTTCAGACAAGCTCAAAATGAAAGGCTACAAAGCTCTAGAGATTAAGAAAACCTTATTAGTGCTCACAGAGTATGGTTACATCGCAGATAAAAAGGTTTTAGAATATCGGWTAAAAAAACTTGCAACAAGTTACGGTCCAAAACTAATAAGGGTAAAGCTTCAATATGAACTGAAAAGTAAAAATTTTGACATAGATGCAATGGTTGCAAATCTTGTAACAGATGACATTCAAAAAGAGGTGATCGTAAAAAAAGCTAAAGGCATAAAAGATGTTGAGAGTAAAAAAAAGCTTCTTTCTTCTCTTTTAAGAAAAGGGTTTTCAAAAGACCTCTGTTTAAGAGAACTTCAAATGGAAAGCTTCTTTTTTTAAATTCTTTCTAGAAAGTTTTTTTCCCATCGACTATAAACACCATTTTTGGATTTCCCAAGTTTTATATGGATATTGCAGTCGTTGGAATTAATCATACGTGTTCTTCTTTCACATTAAGAGAGGAGTTGACAAGAGCTTTTGAAAAGGCATTTGCTTTTGCGGATAATGATTCGCTGAAGTGTTCCTATGTACTTCTTCTTACGTGTAACAGAGCTGAGATTTACTTCTCTGCAAAAGAAATAACCAAAGTCCATGTAAAGATCTTAAACATATTAAGAAGATATGTTTCTTTTGCATTTGAACACGCCTTGTACTCCTATTTTGATACGGATACGTTCTTGCATCTTGCAAGAGTATCAAGTGGTTTAGATAGTGCGCTTGTTGGTGAGAGTGAGATCCAATCCCAAGTGAAGCTTGCGTATGAAAAGGCAAGGAAAACAAGAAATCTTTCTTCTTCTCTTCATTATCTTTTTCAAAAGTCACTAAGACTTGGTAAGTATACAAGAAGTGATTTTTCTTTTTCTAAGGAAGGGAATCATCTTTCAACGGTAATACTAAAGCAGCTTCAGTGTACTTTTGAGGCATTTGATGGTCTTTCGGTATTATTTCTTGGAAATTCTGAGATTAATAGACGTGTTCTTGCAGCGTTTATGTATAAACCTTTTGAAAATATAAGGCTTTGTACAAATCACAAGGTAGATCCTTCCTTTGAGCGAAGGTTTCAAGGAGTTGAAGTTTTAGATTACAAAGAGGTTGAAAATCTCTCTTTTTATGACATTGTTGTTGTTGCCGGGAAGTATGACAAATACCTTATTGAAGAAATCTCAAATAATATTCCTAAAAAGAGAATTTTTTTTGATCTATGTGTACCAAGAAGTGTACATCCAAAACTTCAGCATTATCCAGACCTTACTCTTTTTGACATGGAAAAGCTCAGCGTACTTTTTGATAAAAGACAAAAGTTCTATAAAAAGGAGCTTTTAGAGTGCGAAGAGCATCTAGCAAAATATGTAGGAAGGTATTTTTTGCTTTTTCATAAAAAGAGCGAAAGAAAGAAGTTTTATCAAACACCAACAACTCTTGCAGACGTGAGCTGACATGTGTCACGACACACGTGTCAAAACTCTCGAGTTAAAACTCGCAGGAGTTCGGAACTCTTGGGAATGCAATAGCGTCTCTGATATTTTCAATCCCTGTTGCAAATTGCACAAGCCTTTCAAAACCGATGCCAAAGCCAGCATGAGGAACAGTTCCAAAACGTCTTAGATCAAGATACCAAGAATAGTCCTCGGGTTTCATTCCAATAGCTTTAATTTTCTCTTCTAAAATTTCAAGCCGCTCTTCTCTTTGTGAGCCGCCCATAAGCTCTCCAATTCTTGGAACAAGAACATCCATGGCACGTACGGTTTTTCCGTCATCATTGAGTCTCATATAAAAGGCTTTAATGTCTTTYGGATAGTCATACAAGATGACAGGTCTTTTGAAATGCTCTTCTGAGATGTAACGCTCGTGCTCTGATTGTAGATCAGAGCCCCATTCGATGGGGTATTCAAACTTTTTGTTAGAAGCGTGCAAGATTTCTACGGCTTCTGTGTAGGAGATCCTTGCAAAGTCTGCGTTTATCACGTTATCAAGACGAGAAAGAAGACCTTTCTCAATGAACTGATCAAAGAATGCTAAATCATCTTTACATGATTCTAAAACTGTATTTAGAACAAATTTCAAATATTCTTCTGCAATATTCATGATATCTTCAAGGTCTGCAAAAGCCATTTCAGGCTCGATCATCCAAAATTCTGAAAGGTGTCTTGAAGTGTTAGAATTTTCTGCGCGGAATGTTGGGCCGAAGGTGTAAATGTTTGAAAAAGCTGTTGCGTATGCTTCTCCGTTTAGCTGACCAGAAACAGCAAGATAAACGGGTTTTGCAAAAAAGTCCTTTTTGTAATCTACTTCATTTTCTTCTGTTTTAGGAATATTATTTAAAGGAAGTGTTGTTACTTGGAAAAGTTCTCCCGCACCTTCACAATCAGCAGCTGTTAATATAGGAGACTGCAAATACATAAAGTCTTTCTTCTGAAAAAAAGTATGTGAGGCAAAGCTTAGTGCGTTACGTACTCTTGCAACTGCGCCCTGCGTATTTGTTCTAGGTCTTAGGTGAGCGATTGTTCGAAGGTATTCAAAAGAGTGTCTTTTTTTCTGAAGAGGAAAATCTGCTTTGCAAGTTCCAAAGAGGTGGATTTTTTCAGCTTTCATTTCGATCGATTGTCCTTTCCCAGGACTTTGTACAATAGTACCTGTAACTTTAATGCTTGCTCCAGTGTTCAGCTCAGAAAGAAGTTCATCGTAACCTTCTGTGTTGCTTGCTGCAACGATTTGGAAGGGAGCAAATGTAGATCCATCACTTAAGGCAATAAAAGAAAATGTCTTTTGGTGCCTTGCGCTTTTTATCCAACCGCAAAGGGAGAGCGTTTTGCCAAGGACATCATCGCTTGAAAGATTTTTAAGCTCTTTAATTGAAAGATCCCTCTTATGGTCTCTGCTTACTTCTGCTTGAGGGTTACTCATGATGGTGTCTCCTTTGCAAACTCTCTGAGTAGTGCAATTTCATCTTCCCACATGGTTTCTCCATTGGGAGTTTCTAAATACTTTGGTAAATGTCTTACCCTATCATCTTGCATAAGAAATTTGAAACATTCAAGGCCTATACACCCTTTCCCAAGATTCTCATGACGGTCCTTTTTAGAACCGAGGGGGAGCTTTGAATCATTCAAATGAAAAGCATAAAGGTGTTCTAGACCGATATGAGTTTCAAAACTCTTCAGGGTTTTTCCCCATCCCTCTTTACTTGTGATATCGTAGCCTGCTGTAAAGATGTGGCATGTGTCTATGCAGACCCCAATAGGGATATCATTCTTTACGTGCTTTAAAATGTAACCAACCTGCTCAAAGGTGTGTCCAAGTGTTGTGCCTTGACCAGCTGTTGTTTCTAAAAGAAGCCTGGTATTGCCCTCGTTTGCAACTTCTTTGCAAGAGAGCAGGCTATTTACAATAGTATCAAGGCCTGCTTTTTCATCAGATGAGGTGTAGGCACCTGGATGGAAATTTAAATAGTCAACATCGAGCAAATGGCAACGCATGATTTCTTTTTTGAAGGCATTTATGCTTTTTTCTAAAAGTTCGGGATTCGGCGATCCTAGGTTGATCAAGTAACTGCCATGGCTCATGACCTTTTGCATAGAAGTATTTTTCTTATACTCTCTGAAGATAGCAGCGTCTTCTTCTGTTATTTGCTTGCCATGCCACTGCTTCTGATTACTTGTGAAAAACTGGATTGTGGTAGCGCCGATCTTGTTGCCTTTCTCAATCGCGTTGAAACAGCCTCCAGCGGCCGACATATGCGCTCCGATTAAGAGCTCTTCTGATGCAAGTTTTTTACTCATTTGGTTTCTTTAATTCACAGTGATAAATATGATAAAAGTGTAAAAGATTTCGATGATCTTGACAATAAGATTCAAAGTATATGAAAGATACAACCAAAACGCTCTCAAGATCCTTTTCTTTCTACTCTTTTGGGGTGATTTTAAGCAGGCTATCTGGCCTTGCAAGAGATGTCTGCCTTGCTTTTTTCTTCGGCACCTCGGTCTTGATTGCAGACTTTATGGTGGCCTTTCGCTTTGCGAACCTTCTTAGACGGGTTATTGCGGAGTCTCCGCTTTCATCAAGTTTTGTCCCGACGTTTGAATCTGTCAAAAAGCGATCCTTAAAAGAAGGATTTGTCTTTGCGAGGGATCTTTTTTATACCCTTTGTGTCCTTTCGGCACTTCTTGTGATTGTTCTGATTTTGGGATCTTCTATTCTTAATCAATTTTTAAACGATTTTCATTCGTTTAAAAAAATATTATCGCTTACGTGTTTGATGTTTCCGTCACTGATTTTTATTTGTCTTTATGGATTATCAAGTAGTTTTCTGCAGTGCGAGAAAAAATACTTTCTTCCGGCTTCGGCTCCTGTATTTTTTAATCTTACGTGGATCATGTGGATGGCATATGCTGCGATGCATAAAGAAAGGTGCCAAGCTCTTTTAGGTGTTGGAGTAATATTTTCATTTTTTGTGCAGTGGGTGATTGTAGCTTTCCCGATCTACCGGATGTTTCGCACTTCTATGAGCGTTAAAGAAATTTTTTCATTTAGGCTTTTTCATGGAAGCTTAAGCGGTATGGTTAAACCTTTTTTTATGGGAGCTATTGGGATTGGAGCGACACAGATCAACTCACTGCTCGATAGCGTGTTTGCAAGGTTTGCAGATGCCTCTGGTCCAGCTTTCCTTTGGTATGCGATTAGGATCCAGCAAGTGCCCATTGCTCTGTTTGGCGTTGCGATTACAGCGGCACTTCTACCTCCTTTAACAAGAGCAATAAAAGCATCAGATACGGAACATTTTAAAACACTTTTTAAGCATGGCTATAAAAAGTCTTTTGCCTTCATGTCATTTTCATTTTTTGGCATTGTTTCTTTGGGATCGCTTGCGACGGTGGTGATTTTTGCAAGAGGAGAGTTTACAAGTATTTCTTGCGTCTCTACATCAAAATGTTTGCTTGCATATAGTCTTGGTCTGTTCCCTCATGCAGCAACGTTAATACTTGCAAGCTCATTTTATGCGAGTCATGATTTTGAAACTCCAATGAAAGCATCACTGTTTAGTGTGTTAATAAATGCCTTTGCGAATGCGTTCTTGGTGTTTGGTCTTCATATGGGGGCTGTTTCAGTGGCCCTTGCTACAAGTTTGACAAGCCTCTTTAACTTTTTCTATCTCTATATAGTATTTAGGAAGAAATGGGGAAGGGATGTATTTGAGATAACATCTTATCTAAAATCGTTTGCTTGCGGGCTTTTTGCAGCAGGTGCCACTTATCTATATTTCTTGTGCCTTGGGAAGGAAGATTTGTTCTTTCTTCATAAAGCCGCTGCAGGCAAGGGTGCATTTGTACTGAATTTAGCTTATCTTTTCTCGGGAAGCGTGATCTTTTTACTTTTCTTTGTTCTTATGGAGAAGATTTTTAAGGAAAAGCAGGTGCTGACATTGTTTGATCGAAGAGATCATTAATGATCAAGATCATAAATGATCAAAAAAAAGCCCGAAGTTAAAAACTCCGGGCTTTATATGTAATCTTTTTACAAATCCTATCTTAGCAAGTGTGTGCTAGGAACTCGCAAACAAGCGGCAAGTTGATAGGAAGAGGATATGGGATCTGATCAAATGCAGGAACAACTTCTAGCTGGCCTTTCATTTGCTTTGGATCGCAAGAAACGTATTCAGGTCTATCTGTACACATTTCTAGATTTTCTTTGATAAGAGCGTTGCTTTTTGCTTTTTCTCTCACAGAAATTTCCATTCCAGGTTTTACCTGAAAAGATCTTCTGTCTACTTTTTTTCCATTCACTTGGATATGACCGTGGCAGATCAGTTGCTGTGCATGGAATATGGTAGCGGCGAATCCAAGGCGGTAAACGATATTATCTAGTCTACATTCTAAAAGTTCCGCAAAAACGTGTGCTGTGTTACCCGCTGACTTCACTGCTTTTTTATAGTAGTTCACAAGTTTTCTTTGGCTTAGCATGCCGTAAACAGCTCTAAGCTTTTGCTTTTCCTCAAGCTGTGTTCCATAATCAGATCTTTTTTTTCTTTTAGATCCGTGCATTCCAGGAGGATTTGGCTTATGAAGCAAAGGGTTGCGGCGGCGCCCAAAGATGTTCACTCCGAAACGGCGAGCTACGCGATTTTTTGGGCCAGTATAACGTGACATTGAGACTACCTCTGTAGTTAAACAATTAAAATTAAACCACACATGCTATCGCTCTTTTACATTTAACACAAGGATAAATCCAAGGGAGTTGGGGGTAGAATGAGGTCTACTTATCCCCCCTCAGCATGGCCTAGGGCGGAAATTTTGCAAAACCCTCTAAATAAAGCTGTTAGAGGGTAAGATGGGCGAAATGTCACATTTTATTTTGAAATATGCTATAATAGAGCTGGGGAATAAGATCTCTTAAGTGAAGACCAAATTTATCGGATCGACCATTATCTAGGTAAGGAAACAGTACAGAACATACTCTTATTCCGACTCAGTAATTCGATCTTTGAACCACTGTT
>NVUU01000112.1 GCA_002402025.1 Candidatus Aerophobota bacterium | reverse complement strand
ATCTAAGTAATGCTCAAATCACGACACTCCCTGATCTTTCCCAAAACACCGAATTACTACACCTAGACCTAAGAAATACTCAAATCACGACACCCCCTGATCTTTCCCAAAACACCAAATTACGAGACCTAGACCTAAGAAATACTCAAACCACTGTCGATCAACAACAATCCATACGAGCCCTGCTTCCCCTTTGCAGGTGCAAGTTTTGAAAAGATCCCACGTTACGTAAGGGGTAGTATTCAAGAAGAAACTTACACAAAGTATAGGTAATAAAAGACAATTTTATTATGGTCGCGGTAAAGAAAAAGAAATTGGAATTAGCTCAACAAAGCACAATACCCCTCTCAGAATCAATGTTCCCTTTCCTAGATGCTAGGAATATCTTAAGCTATCTAGAAGCAGTCGAACTAGATGAACCTGTTCTTCTGAGGCCCACGAAAGCCTCCATCTTTATAAACACTTTCAAAAACTATTGCGCCTCTCATAAAGACTCTATTTTAAACAAATCTTGTCTTCCAGTATTGGAAAGAACACTTGCTAGCATTCCCCACACTGAAAAAAACAATAAGAGAGTCTATAACGAACTCAAAAAAGTGCTTAATAAATGGTATTTAAGAGATACCTGCGATCACACAAAGCTTACTTTGAGTGAAATGTTGCCGCATATTGAAAGGCTTGAAACAAAATGCCAGGCAATACATAGCGCTTTAGCGGGGATTGGCTCTCGCCACTGATCTTTCCCATATCCCCGAATTACGATACCTATATCTAAATCATACTAGAATCACTGTCGATCAACAACAATCCATACGAGCTCTACTTCCCCATTGCTCCTTCAGGTTTTGATAAGATCCCACGTTACGAACAAATTTGAAAACCTCTTGCTGGAAATAACATCAGAGCTATGCATAAAGGCTGGAGAAACAGAAAGCTAGTTCATTCTGAACTAAGGCCCCTCTGCACGATGAACTTCGCTACCATCAATGTGCACTAGTTTTCTACAACGGAAAAAGGAAAGCTCGGATTTTGTGGATCGTAGATAATTTCGATCACGTCGCRATTTGAAAGTTGAAGTTTATAAATTTCTACATCCTTAATTTCAGCAAGAAGCGTTCTAATGAGGCTTTCCATGAGAAAAGATCGCACCTTCTCACAAGAGTGCCTTGCGCCAAGTTCTATTAGCTCATTTGTAAACCTTGTATACCCGTCATGAATAGACTCTTCTCCTGGCACAACAACGAGCTTCCACCTCTCACGCCTATTTGGATAGGCTTTTTCTTGCTGAGTCCACTTATCAAGATAAAGCCTAAGCTTTTCAGTAAACGTTATTCCTTCTGAAGTTCCACAGAAAAGCTCTCTTAGTGTCTCTTTAGAAGTAACAGGAAGATTAAGAATCTTAATTGAAAAATCTCAGAGAGTTCTTTTCCAGGTGAATAGATTGACAATGATGCTTGTTAGCCAAACAACAAGACCTCCCCAAAAGGCTCCCCAGAGACTTGAAATATAGACGCCGTAGGAGATCTCGCTTGCAAGCCAGTAGGTAAACCCGTTGATCACAAGGGAGAATAACCCAAGTGTTACAAAATTTATAGGGATCGCAAGGAACATGATTATGGGTCTTATAAAGGCATTGATAAGCCCTAAAGTTAACCCAAAGAATATCGCATCCGTTAGATCCTTGATCTCTATCTCAGGAATATAGTGTGCCGATACAACTACTACAACTGTTGTGATGATAAATCTTATGAAAAATAATAGTATACCCATATGAAATCGCTACTTTTATCGGTAAGTATACCAGCCATATGAAATGGGCTCAATAAATGATTTTATTCAGAAACCTATACGACAAGAATTTTTAGATCAGATATAGCTTTTGTGATAACAGGCAGAAATGCTTCATAAAATTCACAAGCCTTGACTTTCAGCTCCTCATCCATAATGTGAGCTTTTAGATTCGCGTAAGTATAGGCAATCTTTAGCTCGTGGGCTTCTGATCGTTATGCAAATCTTTCAGCTTTTTATATAGGTAGAAAATAAGGGCTGCAAGCCCTGTAAAGAGGATGGGAAGTGAAATAGGAACAATCGTTGCAGGTAGTGAGATCAAAACAACAAAAATCACACTTAAGCTCAAATTGATAAAGTTAATGATTGCAGTTGTTGTTGCTTTATTTTTATTGCATTCAAGAGCAAGGCAAATAACATTTGCCTCTATAATAGGCTGGCCTATTATTGCAATCGTAAATGGAATAAAAAGGGTATATATGTTTAAAAAATTAAAACCAAAGAAGATAAGCATTACACAAGCACCGATTGATGTTACGATACAGGCATACAGAACGAGTTTCAGCGGTGGGATATATTTTGCAAAAGCCGCAGATGTAAGAGCTCCTATGACAAGGCCAAGAGATGGCATCAAATTCAAAAGACCATATTTACTTGGATTAACACCAAGTCTATTTATTGCAATGAATGGAGCGGCTGTTGCAAAGATGTAGCTGAAGGCTACAGCTGCACCAATAAGGACTCCACCAACCACAACTTTTTTATCCTTAAACTTAGAAAAATATTCAAAACTAATGTTTTTTAACTTCGTTGCATGAGGATCTTTTTCAAGGTTCGTTTCAGGAAAAAGCTTCACAAGGATCAACAATATGATACAGTAAATAAACAGAAAGTAGAAACAACTTACCCAACCGAGGTATTCAGTTAAATACCCTCCAATGGTAATTCCAATACTTGGGCCTATTGCAAATGCTAAAGTAAGATAGGAGAGTATCTGCGAGTTCCTAGGAGGCTTGTAAAAGTCCCCTATTACAGTGAAGATCACTTGTATACCTGCTGATGCTCCGAGTGAAAATACAAGCCTTGAAAACGTAAGAAGCCAAAAGCTATTTAGATAATATGCAAGAACGCTTAACAATGCCCCGAAGGCTGCAATACTAAGGCCTATATATAAAGCAGGCTTTCTACCAAGTCTATTAGATATGGGTCCATAAATAAGCTGCCCTACCGCATAACCAATTAAATAGAAGGTCATCGTAAGCTCTGAAAGATCGTCTGAAATATTAAAATGGTCTGTAATAAGAGGAAGAGCAGGTGTGTAAAGAACCGCTCCTATCGTTCCTATACATATAAGTAGGAACATAAGAAATAGCGGAGGCTCTTTTATCTTTACTTGATCTGTCATTTCATTCTGTAATCAGGAGTGTCTAGCTAAAACAACGTTGATAAGGCTTCCAGCAAGAACTGATTTCTTTTCAATAGGAGAAAGACCCATTCTTGTTTTGAAGGATATGTTCTTTGTTGTATTGTGAACTTCCACTTCATCTTTCTCAACGCCACTTTTTACATCTTTGATCTCTAGCACATCTTCTTGGTCTATTTTTTCATAATCACTTTCGTTCTCAAAAGTCAGCGGAAGTATACCAAAGTTAATGAGGTTCTTTCTATGGATACGTGCATAGCCTTTTGCAATCACAGCCTTTACGCCAAGATACCTTGGAGAAATCGCTGCATGCTCTCTTGATGAACCTTGTCCGTAGTTTTTTCCCCCGACAATAAGAGATCCTTTGTCTTGGTACTTCATTGCTCTATCGTAATAGGACTCATCTACTTGTGCGAAGGTAAACTTACTAATTTCCGGAATATTACTTCTGAATGGAAGAACTTTAGCCCCAGCTGGTAAAATCTCATCTGTAGAAACATTATCACCCACCTTTAATAAGACAGGGCCTTCAATATGTTCTGGAAGTTTTCCGAATTTTGGAAATGGCTTGATGTTTGGTCCCATGATAAGCTCATGCTTATGGCCATCTTCAACAGGTTTTGTCAAAGTTTCTACGATCTCAATCGTTTCTGGCTCCTTGAACTTTGGATATGGCATATCCAAAGTYYGMRKGKMWGKGRKARYWCMMGTGANTKCRKRGGYWGMKRYWSWWKMYRGKCTWYMWMKGYAARSWTTMYMWWYTWTTGTTCCAGATCTTCCAGGAAAATTTCTGGGATTTGTTCTTAGGCTGATTTTGTCAGTTGCAGGCGCTTGTCCCATTCCGATACAACCATTACATCCTGCTTGGTGTATTCTTGCGCCAGCTCTGATTAAGGAGTTCAAGTATCCAAAATTTGCCAAATTCTCAAGTGACTGCCTTGACGTTGGATTGATATCAAAAGACACATAGTCTTTTGTTTTCTTTCCATCAACAATCATAGCAGCTATTGCAAAGTCTCTATACCCTGGATTTGCAGAAGATCCCACCATACACTGAAAAACGTCCTTTCCAGCAACCTCTGTTACAGGAACAACGTTACCAGGGCTACTTGGACAAGCAATGAGCGGCTCAACTTTTGATAAATCGATTTCTTCGTGTTCATCATAAGTGGCATCAGGATCTGCTTTGATCTCTTTCCAGACATCCCCTCTTCCATGCTGCACTAAAAACCTCTTCGTTTCATCATCAGATGGGAACACCGTTGTTGTTGCGCCAAGTTCAGCACCCATGTTCGCAATAACATGTCGATCCATAGCAGTTAATGTATCAAGGCCCGGCCCGTAATACTCAATAATTTTTCCAATACCGGCAGATACATCATGCCTTCGTAACATCTCAAGGATGACATCTTTTGCACTGACCCAATCAGGAAGATGCCCTATAAGCTTCACACCCCAGATCTTTGGCATCTTTACATGAAATGGCTCTCCTGCGATCGCTAAGGCAACTTCAAGACCGCCCGTACCAATTGCAAGCATACCAAGGCTACCAGCAGCTGGGGTATGGCTATCAGATCCCACCATGGTTTTTCCGGGAACACCTAAGCTTTCCATATGGACAGGATGTGACACTCCATTACCGGGTTTACTAAACCAAAGGCCAAATTTTCTTGCAGCGCTATATAAAAATAAGTGATCGTCTGGGTTTTTGAAATCGTTCTGAATAATGTTATGGTCTACATACTGACAAGAAATCTCAGTCTTTGCTTTTTTAAGGCCCATGGCTTCAAGCTCAAGCATAACCATAGTTCCTGTAGCATCTTGCGTAAGGGTATGGTCTATCTTTATTCCAATCTCTTCTCCAGGAATCATTTTCCCTGATACTAAATGTGACTCAATGAGTTTCTGTGCTACGTTTTTTCCCACGATACCTTGCCTTTTGTATGCCCTACTAAACCGCAGATTAGTCCAAATAAGATTTTGTGTCTAAAATTATCTTTATTTTGTAATCATACTCCTAAAAAAGAGAACTTTAGATATAATATCTTCTCATGTTTACCAAAGCTTACTCATATGGAAAGAACTCTCTTTGAATTTTTACACAATAAGATAGATTCTCACTTTAATCTTAAATCAAGAGTTCATTCTCTTAACAACCAAGACCATAAAGATGTAAATCTTCATCTAAAGAGAGATGATGAGCTAAGTTTTGGTATAAGTGGTAGTAAATACCGCAAATACTCCTCTCTTATCCTCCACTTGAAAAAAATCGATTGCAAAGATGTTGCCCTTGTCGGAAGCGCATACTCGAACCACCTTGTTGGCATCATGCAACTGCTTAATGAAAACTGCATCAACGCCACGATTTTTACCAAGAAGCCAAGAGAGGAAAAAGGAAATCTCGTTTTTCTAAAAGCTCTTGCGAAAGGGTCTACATGGCATTACCTAAGTAATGAGCAGTGGCAAAATAAAGATGCTATCATCCAGTCCTATCTAAAAAAAGATACTTTCTACGTGAGAGAAGGTGCCGATATGATAGAAGCTATGCCTGGAATGATGAGTCTTTGCCTAGATCTCGCAAACTCTGATTATGATCATATCTTTTTGGATGCAGGAACAGGGTTCTCTGCGATCTCTACGATACTCTCTGCAAAGGAGTTTGGTATAAAGGCGCATTTGCATGTAGTGCTTATGGCAGATGATGAAAAGCTCTTTTGTGAAAAACTTTCCCATTATAAAGACCTTCTTGAAAAAGAGCTTGGTTACAAAATTACACCCGCAGATTTTACGTTGCACTTTCCAAGCATTTGCAGATCTTTTGGCTCTACTAATGAAAAGATATTTTCTTTCATAAAAGCCTTTGCAAAAGATGAAGGAGTYTTTTTAGACCCCATCTATAGCGCCAAAATGGTCATGAGCGCTTATCAAATAATCCAAGATCAAAATTTGATAGGAAAAATCTTACTTATTCATAGTGGCGGAGCTCTTACGCTCAGCGGATTTTTGGAAAAACTGATTTAGATAAGAAGCGGATCTGAGCGTTTCTTCCAGAAATTAGCCCCATAATCGTATGTGAGCTGAGTATCTTTTGGGATCGCATGTTTTGCAAACAAGATAACGTGGCAGATCCCCCCGCTTATCATCCATGTTGAAAATAGATTCGGCTCATCGCAGTGGTTAATAAACCTTGTATAGTTACCTTTATTTTGCGCATCGATCACAAAAGGAGTTTCATATATTGCAACGGTGTACCCAAAGATATAGTCATTGAATTTATCTTTTCTTGTTTGCCGCTTTCTAAGAACTCCCGTGTACTCTCCAACAAGTGTATACTCAGTAAGGTCTTCTCCTGCAAAAAGACCATAGCCAATAAGAGGGTCTATCCACTTCACGTAAGTCTTTGGAAAAAACCTATCTTTGAGAGCTGCTTCATGCATGCAGCACGTCCAATGGTTCTTCCATTTAAGATCG
>NVUU01000111.1 GCA_002402025.1 Candidatus Aerophobota bacterium | reverse complement strand
TTCAATATGGGTTTCAATACGGTCAATATAGGTCTCAAGCTCTGACCATCGCCCATATTCTTTGATGACGGTTTTTAGCTTATCCATTGCTGGCTATCCTGACTTCACCGCTCATCAGCTTGGGTAGGAGGGTATCGCGGAGGGATTGTAGGGTGCGGATTTGGGTTTGGTTTTCTTTTATTTTTATTAACTAGACTTTATAAAAAACCAATAGACAAAAACATTATTTCCTAGTTCCAGCTATATAAAACACTCTAATTAAATAAAATGAAAACTTTTAAAGATCTTTATAATTTATTCTCTTGGCTATTTTTAAGTGTTTAGAAACACCGCCTAGAATAGAGCATGAACATCTTTTAATTTGAAATTCATAGAGAAAAAAAAGACACACTTAAAAAAAGTGCGTCTATATTTTTTGGTGATTTTCACTTGAGGATTAGAAATCCCAACGTATTTCAAATGTCACACCTTGAATGGATACATCTTCAGAAACTGATGATGCAGTAGGGGCACTTGCATTGAAGTTCGGAACCATCATTTGATTCACTCTCCAAAGATATTGGGTATCATAGCCAAGGCTAATGCCTATATGCTGCTTATCATTATAGATGTATTGATCATAAGCAAGACCGAGTATCAAATTCACAGCAGGTACGATTCTATGGAAATCATTCCTCAAATTATGAAGATTTGCTGGAGTTGGTGAGAATGTTGTTCTCATTCTTGTTTCAAAACGTCCCCATAACAGAGCTCCTGAAACATCTCCAAATATACTGAACCCGTTTGTAAGATGCCATTTGGTATCAAAACCAGTTCTTAAACCAAGTCCCCAAAAGTCTGACCTATCAACTACTTCTACCGTGTTGTTACCAAGAAAGGTAACCGCAACTTCACCGTTTGAAAGAATATTATCGCCACCTGTGTAACGAGTTGTTTGCTGAAGATCAAGCCAGAGAGTCCTCAGGCCAACATGTGGTCTTAATGAAAGGCTCCTTGAAACAAAGTAATTTCTTCCAATCTCYAAGTTGATATTGTCATATTGATACTGAAAGTCAGAAGTTGCTGTCGTACAAAATTGAAATCCACCAGAAGAGTCCGTTAAGTTGTCTTCAGAAACTAAGCTATTTCCTCTAAGGGCAATAAGACCTGCAGGAGCCGCTACCGTTGTACGTGAGCTATCCGATGGTCTAAAATATGTGTACTCAAGATGGGAGTCCCATCCATCATGGTCATACTTGTAGCCAATTCCAACTTTGAATCCCCAAGCCCAATCAGGATCAACCTGATTGAAGGACCCTGTGTTTGTATTTCCGGTTGTGGCAACAGTTGTCGTTGTTTGGACATACTCTGTCCCACCAACTTTAGTATGCCAGTATAGTGCATCTAAGTTGATCCACCATCCATTACCATGTGGCTCTGGTCTTGCATTCGCTGTTTTTGCACCATCTGCACCATTCGCAGTTTTGGTGTAAACTTTTTCCATTTTCGTTTCTAGCTCTTTAACTCGGGTGTCCATGTCTGCAGCAAAGATGCAGGATGAAGTGCCAAGAGCTAAAATTGTAAGCGATGTTATGCTTAAATTTCTCATTACTTATACCTCTTGCATATAATGATTTATATAGCTCGGCAAATCAGACACCAAAAAGAGCCTATTGCCTAAAATCATTCATATAGAAGGGGCTCTTTTAATAACACGAAATTATTAAATTTTATTTGGACCTGAGTGCTTTTTGGACAAAAAAAAGAGGTAGAATTTTCTACCTCTTTATAAGACTTCTCTTATGCAAAATGTTGGATTAAAAATCCCATCTTACTTTAAGAGTCATGCCGTGCATGCTTAAATCTTCAGAAACTCTTTCGTATTTGCTTGACGCAAAGTCATCAATACGTAGTGCTTGGTTAACTCTCCAGTAATAGAGGTTTTCCCARCCAAGTGAGATTCCGATATGTTGCTTATCGTTGTAGATATACTTATCGTAAGCAAGTCCAAGAACAAGCTGAACGTTTGGAGCAAATCGATGCATATTCGCCGTGATTCTGATTCTATTGTTCCTGCTGTTTGTCACCTCTTCTTCGTGACATACTTCGTAGTATCCCCACAGAAGAGATCCAGAAACATCACCGAAGATGCTAAAGCCATCAGTAAGATGCCACTTAGAGTTCACACCAGCTCTTGGTCCAATTCCCCAGAAATCGTTATCGTTTCTTACTTGGAAAGTGTTTTGACCAATGATGCTGCCACCACAGTACTGAACTACTTGAGTAAGATTGAGCCAAGAGTTTCTGATACCAAAGTGTGGTCTGAATGACAGACTTCTTGAAACAAAGTAATTTCTACCAAGTTCAAGATCCAAGTTATCATAATGGAACTTAAACTGGGCTGATGCAAATGTAGTGTGTGTAAAAGGTGTGCCAAAATCAGCAGTTGTTAGATCTGCATTTCCAAGTAATGGAATCACCGACCCGTTTCCTCCAACATTTACTTTAGAACCATCTGCTGAATGCCAGTAAGTATAGTTAAGATATGCATCCCAGCCGTCATGATCAAAATTGTAACCAAGACCTACTCTAAATCCCCAAGTCCAACCAAAGTCACTTTCTCTGGTTCTTCCTTGGAGAGGAAATGCTGCAGATGAATCATTATCTGTATAAGCATATTCTGTTCCGCCGATCTTTCCGTGCCATAACAGCGCTTCAATCGTTAAATATGCACCACTACCATCAACTTCTGGACGAGCAACCGCTGTTCTCGCTCCAAAAGTTCCAGCAGCAGTTTCAGTACGCACTTGTTTCATTWGTGTCTCCAAGTGCTGTAGTCGAGTGTCCATATCTGGACCCGCAAAAAGAGAAGCTGATGCAGCTATAGTAGCTACTGCAACAGATGCTCTCTTAAATAGGTTTTTACTCATTGCCTGACCTCATGGTGGTTATATTTAAAGTCTATTTTTCTCTTAATCCTTGTATAAAGAATATTAATTATTTTTTAAAACACTTTTTTGTTTTTTATAATTTTTTAGTTAGTTTTATTATAAATAATAAAATTTTATTTAAATTAGTTAGAATAGAAAAACCATCTCTCTTCGTTAAAAGCGAGAGGTTTATGTATCAARAGAGTAAGTTTTGGTCTATTTTAGAAATAGAATTCCATGCGAAAAGTAATCCCATGAAAACTAACATCTTCTGATTCTCTCGTAAAACGAACAGATGATGAATTTATAAGATTTGGAGTCGGCCCAGTTCTTACCGCTCCTTCTACAACGATCTTATCTTCCTGCCTGAAAAAATACTGCGCTTCATAGAAAAGTTTGCACAGGAAAAAGAAACGATCATCGTTATAAGATCTTTCATAACAAAGACCTAGTTGGAACTCCGTAAATGGAGAATAGTGGTGGCTGGATCCCTTAATATATGCTGTTCCAAAAGAGACAACTTGGTTTCCATTCTGAATTCTTGATTCGTTTGTCTTATAAAAATCTTCACATTTATAGTACCCATATAATAAGGCAACGGAAACTTCTGATAGAATGGAGAAGCCTCCATCTAAATACCATTGAGAATAAAATCCTCCAAGAGGACCAATCCCCCAAAACTTACAAGAATCTCTTAGTTGTGAGGCGAAAGAGATTAAGATACCAGACCTTGTGTCAAAATCATAGCGAGAATCCTGCTTTTGACTGATCCATGAATTTTTCAAACCAATGTATGGTTTCACCATGAGTTTACTGCTTACAAAATAAGCTCTTCCAAGGAAAAAACTTAGGTCATAGTAACTTAACTTATAGGAAGATTTGGCACATAGAGCCGGGTCTAGAAAACCCGTAAGTCCTAAAAAACCAGAGGGAAGATCTTTTCTAGAGCCCGCGGAATCAGCGGTTTTATACCTTGTGAACTGTAAAAACAGATCCCAGTCATTATGAGTTGTTTGCATCCCGGCCCCAACTTTAAAACCCCAGTCCCAACCAAAGTCTATTTCCATAATGTTACCATTTTGCGGGAACKCAAGGCCTTCTGTTGGAGGCCTATCTACAGAATAAGCAAAGGCACTATCACCTGTTTTGGCTTTCCAAAGAAGAACATCTACACTAAATAGCCATCTACATCCGAGTAAAGCTTGACCAGAGGAGGCGAATTTTGCCCCTATATTACCCATTTGAGTAACAGTGCTCACCTCAAGTATTTGTTTTTCAAGATCTGAGATCCGATCTTCGGAACTTGCACTAAAAAGCATAACATTCAAAGTTACAAGGAGAAATAGAGCCTCTTTAACTCTGAGCCTTACCATATAAAATTACCGATGACAAATTAACGATTCAACAAAGTAGTTATCTTGGGTGATTTTTTCAAGTTTTTCTTTATAACCTATAAAAAAACACTGATGAGTATTTTTAATTATAAGTAATGAGAAGCGTAATAAGCAGAACCTAAAAGGGCTGTATCTTCATTGAGTATAATTTTCACAGGAATCACAGAGAGAACTTTTTCAAATCTTCCTTTTTCTGTGAAAGCCTTCATGAAATTCGGAGTTTTGAACTTTTCTAAGATTTTAGGAGCAATACCGCCACCAAGAAACACACCGCCGAGAGCATAAAATTTTAACGCTGTGTTAGCTGCTTCTGATCCATAAAGAGAGACGAACCAATCAAGCGTTTTGACACAAGCTGGACACTGACCAGACAATCCCTTTTCAGAAATGCACTGCGCAAGAGAGTTTGGATCCATCTCTTCAGGATGCGCCGGCTTTTCCTTTTCGGAATCAATTAGGTAATGATAGAGATTCTCAAGCCCTGGCCCCGAAAGAATTCTTTCGAAAGAAACATGGGAGCCAAACTTTTTTTGAAGATAGTAAAAGAGATCTACCTCTTCTTCATTTCTTGGAGCAAAATCGCAGTGACCACCTTCACATGCAAAAGGAATATGATCTTTCTTATTCCAAAAAAGACCTGCTTCACCAAGTCCTGTTCCTGCAGATATTAGAGCTTGGTTATAGGATTCTTGTTTGCCTTTATTCAAAACGAAAAAATCTTCGTCTTTAAGTGTTTTTATTCCATACGCGTTTGCTTCCAAATCATTAATTAAGCCAACAGAAGAAATCTTAAGAGCTGCGCCAACTTCTTTTGCATCTACAACCCAAGGAAGATTCGTTGCATTGCACACATTGTCTTTTATGGGTCCAGCGATCCCWAAACAAGCTTTAGAAATTTTCTCATTTCCATTTTCCAAAAATTTCTTCGCAATACTTTTAAGATTGGTAAAGTCCTTGCTTGGAAACTTTTCCTCACGTACAGGAGTATAAACCCCATCTTTTTCCTCATAAAGAGCAAGATGAGTTTTTGTTCCTCCTATATCTCCTGCTAGATACATAAACTTCCCTGTCTGCAAAAATGATTCAATCTATCCAAATACAAAAAAATGTGTCATGATTTATATACATATGAAACAAACGCGAAAAAAGAAAGTTTAATTTTTGAATAATAGGAGAACATATGTCCGATCCAAATGAAGAAGCGAAGAAAAAAGCCCTAGAACTTGCCATTGCTCATATTGAGAAACAATTTGGCAAAGGTTCTATAATGACACTTGGGCAACACGGCGCAATTAGGGGTATCAGCACTATTAAAACAGGAGCTCCTTCATTAGATCTTGCTCTTGGTATAGGGGGTGTTCCAAGAGGAAGAATTGTTGAGCTTTATGGCCCCGAATCTTCAGGGAAATCTACTTTAGCAACGCATATCGTCGCCAATTGCCAAAAAGCTGGGGGAGCTGCTATTTACATCGATGCTGAACACGCACTTGATCCATCCTATGCTGAAAAAATTGGAGTAAATTTAAATGAGCTTATGATCTCGCAGCCTGACTGCGGTGAAGATGCTCTTAATATTGCAGAGATGCTTGCAAGATCTAATGCTGTTAGTCTTATTGTTATTGACTCCGTTGCAGCTCTTGTTCCCAAAACCGAGCTCGCAGGTGAAATCGGAGATGTTCATATTGGTCTTCAAGCACGAATGATGTCCCAGGCTTTAAGAAAACTCACAGCAACTCTTGCAAAATCCAACACATGTGCGATCTTCATCAACCAAATACGTGAAAAAATCGGCGTTATGTTCGGAAACCCTGAAACAACAACGGGTGGAAGAGCTTTGAAATTCTACGCTTCTATTCGTATGGAGATAAGGCGTATTGGTAGTATCAAAGGACCCGAAAACACGGATGTTGGAAACAGAGTGAAGGTAAAGGTTGTTAAGAACAAAATGGCCCCACCTTTCAAAGTAGCTGAGTTTGATATTCTATTTGATGAGGGTATTTCAAGAGTTGGATCTATTATTGATCTTGGTGTTGAACATGGCATCATTGAAAAAAGAGGCTCTTGGTTTAGCTACAAAGGTGAAAGACTTGATCAAGGAAGAGAAGCTGTTAGAGAGCGTTTAAAAAATGATCCTGMTMWTRMAGNKGAAATNKAAKTGTTGATNNNNGAAAAWGCNAAATNYAGWWGANGANTYGNNYRWAAGAMSWRCTTNCKGWANMCWTMATNWGRANWACTTRWAWMRSKTSAAAATATTACAAAGGGCGCATAGAATATGTGCCCTTTTTTATTTCTCTTGCGCGTGAGAAAGAATTTTATCTCTTAGCGTTTCAAAATCTTTTGTGTATATGCCAAGTTTTGTAGCAAAGCTTTCAAAGGAAGATAGATGGGAAAGAAGTGTATTCATCGCCTTTTTTTCCCCGATAAAGATCGCAAGGTTGATCGGCACATCTCTTTTAGAATCCTGATCCATATCACGGATGTCATCGGCAATTTGGAAAGCCATCCCAAA
>NVUU01000110.1 GCA_002402025.1 Candidatus Aerophobota bacterium | reverse complement strand
TGAATTTCCTTCTGTATAACCACCATTATTAACCAAGGCTTGTATTATGGCTGTTTCAAATTCTCTTTCTGATGTAATGCTTGCCATAATTAATCTATTTGTGGTTCTTCTTGTTCGTTTTCTATAAATCGAGTATAAGCAATATCATTAAATATTGTTTTTAATCTTGATTTTTCTCTTTTTGTTAAATCTGATTTTAAGTTTCTGTTTGTTGTTCCATCTTCTGAAGGATAACAATCTTCTACAAACTTTGTATTGATACCATAAATATCAGAATCAATTTCTATTAATTTTTCAGGTAATTCTTCTCCAACAATACTTGCGGTATCTGGGTCTATTGTAAAAGTTTCTTCCTTTGTAAGATCGAAGCGATCTTCCAAATCTTCCTTTTTTGGTTCTTTCGGGAATTTTTCCGCTTCTTTAATCACTCCTTGTGGGAATGTATCTGAGAGGCCGTATTCTACAAGAGCTGTTTCTATATCTGAGCTTGGTTTTTTGATATGGCTTAAGATGTTTACAACATCTGCTGTAAGTTTTCTTGGGTAAGAGCTCCAGTCCTGCACTTTTAGGATAACGATGTCGCCAAGCTTCAAAGGAGTTTTTGTGAAAGGTTTTACATGAACAATCTTTGATTCTTTCAGAATATGAGAGTAGGCAAGAAAAACCTCGTTCTCTTTATCAAAAATGACACCAAGGATCGTTTTTCTTGTTCTTTCGATAATTTCTTTTACAACACCTTCAGGGCCCTTGTCAGAGAATTTTTTGGATACAATCTCGATCTCCACAACGTCTTTATCAATAGCGCCGTTCATGAAGGGTTTTGGGATAAAGACATCCCCATCGATGTTGTATTTGCTTTCTGGGGTTACAAAGCCGAATCCTCTTGGATGAACGGAAATTGAGCCTGTAACATTATTTGATTTTTTTCCTGTTGGAAGAGAAATCTTCTTATTTTTGATTTCGATGCTTCCTTCTGTGAGAAGCTCTGTTATGGCATCGATTGCAGCATTTCTGTGTTGTGACGATATACCACAGAGCGAGAAGAGTTTTTCTTGAGATGCGGGTTTGTAGTCGGGTTTTTTTAGAAATGCAAAAATCTTCTTTTTAAGAGCAGAAATCTCTTTATTTGAGGAAGAATTTTTTTTCGTATTTTTTCTTGTCATATTTGCTATCTATCTTAGCATATTTAGGTTTAAAGCACGATACCCATTTTCTTCATATCGTCTTCTAAATTTTCAATATTTCTGAAGTGGTGTGTTTTGATCCCAAGGCTGCTTGCTGCGTCAATATGTTCGATGAGATCATCGATAAAAAGACATTCTGCGGGCTTTGAGGAGGTCTTTGCTAGTGCGTAGGAAAATATATCGATACTCGGCTTTCTCATGCTTACCTCAAATGAAAGTATTAGTCCATTAAACATGTCGAAAATAGGAAATTTTTTCTTGATATGTTCAAAATGGATATCGCAAGTGTTAGAGATAAGGAAAATTTCAAAAGGCATTTTATGGAGCCTTTTCAAAAGTTCGATCATTTGTTTATTTTCAAAAAAGATGTCAGAAGCAGCGAGTAGAAATTTTTCTTTGTTTAGAGGTTTTTCTAATAGGCTATCAAGTTCTTCAAGGAAATCTTCTTTTGTAAGGGCTCCAACCTCATACCTTTTCCAGAGGTGGCTGCCGATAATCACATCTTTTAGATGATCTATCGGTGCATCGCAGGCTTTTGCCATTTGTTTCCACATCAGCTTATGATCAAAATCGATAAGTACATTACCAAGGTCAAAAAAAAGTGTCTTTATCATAGGGAGTCCTTCTCATACATAGTAACTATAAAGTCTACATCTTCATAAGAGTTTCTAACCTTATCAATAAAGCTATTCAAACTCTCTAAATCTTCATATGCAAAAGCTGCTGTTGCAAGTGCGTCAGCAAGGATGCAGGTTCTTGCTTTAACTGTCACTGTTGCAATTTTTTTTTCATCAACACTTATTGGGCGCAGTGTTTTGGGATTGATAATATGCGTTAAGATCTCGCAAGACTCAGTAAGCCATCTTTGCGTTGTAGAGCCGCTTGTTGCGATCGCAGCATTATCAAGTGCTAAACGAGATATTTCGCTACCACTTTGCTTTTTTGCACTTAAGACGCCCACGCTCCAAGCTCTTCCAGAAGGGTGTTTCCCACAAGCTTTTATATCACCAGAAAAGTCCACAAAATAGTTTGTAAACCCATGATTATGTAATTTTTCGCAGATAAGATCTACAAGATGGCCCTTAATAAGGCTATCAAAATCAAGTTCTATATTTGGATCGATCTTTTGCATCATTGTGTTTGTGAACACAATCTTATCAAACCCGAAGCTTAAGCCTTCTAAATCCTTCTCTGAGACATTTTTACCACGCTCAAGAGAATCCTTCCATAAAGAGATAAGAGGCTTTAGGGTGGGATCATAGAACCCATCTGATAGATAATAGACATCTTTTGCAACCTTAAGAACTTTGCAGAAATCTGTAGAGATCTCAAAGGAAGTGTTTGATTTATTTTTATTAATTAAAGAGAGGTAGGAATCACTGTTCCAGTGATTATAGGTAATGTTTATCTCATCAAAAGCTTCTTTTAGTATCTCTTGTGCGATTTCTTTTACTTTAGGATGGTTTGCTCCTTCTAGAAGCACCTTGTAGGGCATTGTGAAAGCAAGGCCTTTGATTTCATGAAGGACTTTTCCATTTTGTTTCGAGCAGCTAAGTAAAAAGAAAAGAGCAATAAAGGTAAGAAAAACTCTCATGAAGACTTGAAACTTTTATAAGTGTTGAAAAGGAGCATCGCGATGGTCATGGGGCCAACGCCACCAGGAACTGGCGTGATTTTTGAGACGGAGCCTTCAACGGATGAAAAATCGACGTCTCCAACAATTTTCACTTTATCACCAATTTTTACCCTGTTGATCCCAACATCAATAACAACAGCGCCATTCTTCACAAAATCCTTTGTCACAAAGAGAGGTTTACCGATTGCCGCTATGAGGATATCAGCAGTTTTGCAGATGTCTTTGATGTTTTTTGTGCCGCTATGAACAACGGTAACAGTAGCATTGCCATAGGGCTTTTTTTGCATAAGGAGAGCTGCAAGAGGTTTTCCGACGATATTGCTTCTTCCAATAATGACAACATGTTTCGAAGCAGTTTCAATTTTTTCATGCTCAAAAATCTTTGTGATACCAAAGGGGGTGCATGGAAAAAATCCGTCTTCTTCTCCGAGGAGTAGCTTTCCCATATTTATGGGATGGAAGCCGTCGACATCTTTACCAGGGTCTACAGCATGCATGACTTTTTTTGTAGAGATGTGTTTTGGGATAGGTTGCTGTACAAGGAGTCCGTGGATATTTTCATCGCTATTGATTTCTTCTATTTTAGTGAGAAGGTCTTTTTCAGAGACCTTTTCAGAGAGCTTGATAATGTGTGAGATAAATCCATGGTCTTCGCAGGCCTTTTTTTTCATGCGGACATAAGTTTCAGAGGCAGGATTTTCTCCTATTAAAATAAAAGCAAGGCCTGGCYTTACTTTTTCCTTTTCTATTTTTTCCTTCAGCTCTTGCATGATGTTTTTAGCAAGTTTTTTTCCATCAATGATCATGGGCATCGCAAGTGTTATGTTTTAAGAAATTTACAATTTGCTCTTGGATATGTCCATTTGATGCGACGATGCTGGTTTCAGATTTTGTGGTTATAGGAGAGTTGTCATAGTCAGAGATCTTGCCACCTGCTTCTTCGATAAGAAGGCATCCAACAGCAAAGTCCCAAGGTTTTAAAGAGACTTCCCAAAAGCCATCGTATCTTCCCGCTGCGACGTATGCAAGATCGAGAGCTGCAGAGCCAAGGCGTCTTATTGGGATACCAAGTTTTGCAAAGGCCATAAAATGGTTGATGCAACCTCCTGGGTTTTCGTGAGTGTTGTAGGGAAAGCCGGTCGCAAGGAAGCTGTCAGATAGGGTTGTTGTCTTTGAGATTTTGAGCTTTGTTCCATTGAGATAGGCGCCAGAGCCTTTTTCTGCGACGAAGAGTTCATTTGACATAGGGCTGTAGACGACACCACTTAGTGTTTTTCCGTTGAATGTTGCAGCGATACTTATAGAAAAAACGGGGATACTATGAGCAAAGTTTACAGTGCCATCGATGGGATCTAWGATCCATTGTATTGCTTGAGGGTTGTTCCCTTGAGCGCCAAACTCTTCTCCTAAAAAAGTGTGATCTGGAAAATGATCTTTTATGAAGGCTATGATCATCTTTTCTACTTTCTCATCATAATCAGTACAAAGGTTGTGTTTACCTTCTTTCGAGCTTGTAATGAGTGTTGTATCAAAACCTCTTTTCAAGACCTCACCAGCTGTTTGAGCTGCCAAAATGGCAATACTTGTGAGTTTTGATAAAATCACGTTAGGAATGTCTATATCTTGTTGCATAAAGCACCTATTAAAAAGCTACTACTACAAGCGCTATTGTAGCTTTTTAAGTAGAAAAAAGGGAAACCGATTCTTTTCTATATAAGTCTTAATTAGAAAAAGAGAGGTGAAGCAAACAAAGGCATAGATGGCATCAACAAATGGCATAAGGAGAAGCTCTTTTACAAAATAGCTAAAAGAGAGCTTGAGTGGGATTTTTATAAAGTACATGACAGATACCTGCATACATGAAAAAAGCAGGGAGAAGCTTGCTGCAAAAATGGAGAGTGAAAAGGAATTGTCCTCAAAAATGGTCCATTTTTGCTTGTAGAGGATCACTGTGATGATGCAGTAGGCAATCGAGCAAAAACCAAAGGGTAGATAGCTTTGAGCACAATCCATAATAAGCCCGCAGAAAAAGCTATGCCATAGAGCTTTCAGTAGAGGTTTTGTGATAAAGACAAAGGCAAGATAGGGGCTATAGGCAAGAATAGAAAGGCTTGGAAAGAGCGCGTGACTAAAGAGCGCAAAAAAGCTTGCGACAAGAAAAAAAATAAGAGCTTTATTTTTTTTCATTAAAAAGCTCCTTTTGGAAAAATCACTGCAGGAACGGTTTTCAGGATAATCCAAAGATCTTGGTAGAAGGATAAATTTTCGATATAGGCTTCTTCAAGGATCATTCTTTCTTTAAAGGTAAGAAGGTTTCTACCGGAGACTTGCCAGATGCCAGTAATGCCGGGCTTTATTGATAAAAACTTTGGAGCTTTGGAACCAAGGTAATCATCAATTTGATTCTCGCAAAAAGGCCGAGGCCCAACAACGCTTAGATCACCTTTGATGACATCAAAAAACTGAGGGAATTCATCAAGAGATGTTTTTCTTAAAATCCTTCCTATAAAGGTGACTCGAGGATCTTTTTTAAGCTTTTGATATCTTTGCCACTCATCTTTTAATTTTGGACATTTTTCAAGAAGCGAGCCTAATCTCTCATCAGCATCGACATACATGGTGCGGAACTTTAGACAGTAGATTTTTTTGTAGTCTTTTCCGATCCTAACGCTGCTATATAGAACGTTTCCTTTTGAGCTTACTTTGATTAAGAAGGCTATGAAGAGAAGTAAGGGAGATAAAAAGGTGAGAACGCATATACTAAAGATGACATCGAAGCATCTTTTGCAGATAGGATACAAAGAGGGTGTTTCCTGTTGAAGGGTTTTTTCCATGAACTCTGTTGCTTTTGCTAAGGAGTCTGGATCATAGAAAAATGATYTTCTCAAATCAATAGTTTTTTTTGAGTATAATTTGGATTAATAACCTGAGTTTTGAGTTTATCTAACTATAAATCAAAAAGATAAAGTTTTTTTTNGCAAAAAGAATGGGCTTAATCCTCAACTTTAAAAGCTTTTAGTGCTCTGTTGTCCAACCGTAGCTTCTTATCAAAAGGGTAAGAAGCTCTATTTAAATTAGTTAGGTTGTATATTCGTCATATATAAAAACCCGAAACTTAGGTTATTAACTTTGTTACGGCAATTTTTACTGCGCTCGAACAACAGAATACTTGATATATACTGGGACTTCTTCGTTTTGATCAGATTTATCCCATAAAGGGTTTTCGTTTGTAGTTGAAACYTTTACAAACCTTCTTGGCAAGATCCCGGATCACTTGCCATTCAGGTAGGTTAATTAGTTCTTCATCAGATCTATAGGGTTTAACGAGCTCACAGTCGACTGTGAATTCATTCAGCTTGTCTCGAAGTTCAGCAACGAGTTTATGTTGCGTTTCAGTGAGATTATATTTCTTCTCCCTATCTAATAATACTTCTACAAAAGGAAAAAATTCGTTGTATGTTTCATCCATATCATCCCACTCAGGACCTTCTCCTCTTATCCAAACTCGTTCTTGGTAGTCTTTGKCAGTTAAGTCTCCAACGACTTCTAAAAAAGTTTCTAAAAAAGTTTCTCTATTGGTGGTCATCATTTTTTTCTCCTGTAAATATAGTCGTTTATAGGAATATGCGCTTCGCGCGATTTTCTTTTTACTGAGTTGCCATATTTATCCAATGACTTGCCATACTTTTTTTCGCAAATATAGGGTTTTCTTTGATGCGGCCAAGGACTATGAGGCTTTCCAGGCATAACTCGTACGTACGTCCCACTATCTTTAGGGTTTACATATTTAATACCAGCGCCCTTATCGGAAAACTCAGCGATGTAATCACCAGGGATGCCTTTAGGTTTTGGAAAAGTCCTTATCCCATATTTCTCTATTTCTCCTTTCAGAGCTTCTTCAGATAGGCCCTTTCTTCTGATTTTTACAAAATGGTCACTAAATTTTTTATGCCTCTCAAGAGAATCAGCTTTTGGCTTATTAGTGACGATCTTTTTGAAAAGGCCATCTGTAGTTTTGTGCAGAG
>NVUU01000109.1 GCA_002402025.1 Candidatus Aerophobota bacterium | reverse complement strand
AAACCCGTAAAGAAACAAGATTCCTATAAAGGAGACTATTGTTCCATAGAATAGAGTGCTCCGACTGAATATATTAGAGAGTTTTGAGTAGATAAGAGTTGCTATGATTGCCACAGGTAGTACAACCCATCCCTTAAGAACAGGTATGATTTCGGCTCCTGACCCTTCTGCTGTAACAACGAGAGTATCCTTCATGCAGGTAAGTACTGCATAAACAAGGGAGATAAAAAATTTCATCAGAATCAGAGGAAGAAGTTTCTGTAGCTCAAACCGTTGGATGGGCCATATTTTTTCTTTAATAGAACTTAAAGACCTTGTAAATCGCATACACTTCTATAGTTTTCGTATATGATACACACTTCTTGCATTGCATTCACGTTAAAATTAAACAAAATATTTTTTTTAAAAAAGAAGAATTTTTTTTTGATTTCTGTACATTTCTTCAAAGAAATTCTAAACTCTCGGCATTATTTCAAAAAAGGTAAAATAGATGAAATCAATGAGAACTTTGCTTCTTATTGCGTGTTTGTGCACGCATTGTTCTCTTCAATCAGTTTCTGTAATACTAAAGGCACTTCTTGCTGAGAAATGGTTTGAAATTGAAGATAAATATAGCCCTAAAGAAAAGCAAGAATTGATGTTAAGAGCTTTGATTCAATAGATCCTTCTTTCTATGAGTCCAATGTTACTTTGAAAGATATCCATGAGGCAGAGCACCCTTTTGATGCAGGGTATAAATTTCATTCTTACTTGAATGAAAAAAACAAAAACTTATTGATCGTTGGGGCATTTTTTTGTTTATTTCAGGAATCCCCCAAGATCAGATGCATCTATTCTTTAAGCTTCTTGAAGATGAACTACTTTATGATGTTAGGCTTTGCGCAAGAGCAACAAACTATTTGTTCAATAGCCACAGGTGAAATCCTCACAGGAATAGAGATAGAAAAGCTTGCAATTTGGCACGGTGTTTTGTATAAGTACTTCTCTTCTAAGCCTTCTGAATCTTTGTTAAGTTTAAAGCAAGACAAGAGAATACAGATGCCTGTTTCTGATGATACACTGGATATTTGGAAAGTGGCACTTTTGTTTTTTTCAAAGAACGACAAAATCAAAACTTATCTAAAAGATTTTTTGGCAGAATTTGAAACGTCATTTGAGTTTTTTAAACTCAAATACCTACATGAAAAGAACAATTAAACGAGCGAGACAGCCAAATGAGCGAATACTGGGGATATCATCTAATTTTAGATTGCAAAGGGTGTGACAAAGAGAAAATTTCATCAAAAGATGTGATCGTAAACTTTACAAAGTCTCTTGTTAGCAAAATTGATATGGTAGCTTTTGGAGAGCCCACAGTGCAGCATTTCGCAACGCATAACCCACATGCAGCAGGGTATTCTCTTGTGCAGCTTATTGAGACAAGTTCGATTACAGGTCATTTTGTTGACAGCRATGGTGATGCTTACATCGATATCTTTTCATGTAAGCCATTCGATGARGAGGTTGCAAAAAGTGTTGTAGCATCTTTCTTTGGCCCAAACAAAGTTAAAGCAACCTTTTTAAAAAGACAGGCTTAAGCTTTTTAAGAGGGAATAATTAAAGTCACATCAGTGAATTTCCTGATTTTCTCAACTTCTTTTAGCACGGACACAGCCCCTTTTGTATCATAATGGAAGGTAAATGTTACTAGGCTTGGGCAAACTCTAATAATGGTTCTTAAACCCGCAACTGTGATCACATTACCTGTGAGATCAAGTTTTTCAATCTTAAAAGTACGCGCAGGGGACTTAGGGTCATTGAATCCTGTTCCTGTAATATTTTGATTCTGTATTGTGAGTTCTTCGAGGTTCTCGTAAGTATTTAACAATACTCTGAATGTGTCATCATTAAGTGAATGTTGATTTCTATGTAATTTATCTAAAATCAGAACTTTTTTTCTTTTATAGAAAATCCATCCTCTTAGCATATAAACTTAACCTTCGGATATACCCTGCAAATCTCCTTAAATGCAGCTCTGTTAAATGCAAGATGGGACGCAGTTAAATGAATCACTTTAAGATTTGGGCAGTTACGCATGATGATATGGATGCCATCTTCTGTAACTGGATTTGCGGAGAGATTTAGCTTTTCTAGAGAGTAGTAAGGTTGAGGGGACTTCTTTGAAATGTTAAAGCCTGTTCCAGTAATTTTAGCATTTGCGACATGAAGTACTTTCAAATTAGGGTTAACTTTAAAAAGTTTTCTAAGCCTTTTATCATCGAACCAGCCTGAAGATTGAATACCTAAGTGTTCAACAAGGTCGTGAACAGGATCTTGTTCATCCCTATCAAAAGCATGATAATCTAATATATTCATGCCAAGCTGAAGCTTTGTAATTGCTGGGAAAGTATCGTGGATTGATTGTAGGAATGATTTTGTAATTGTTAATCCGCAATTTTGCAAATTTAAACTACTAAGTCCATGTGTAAATCGTCTGTCTTGAAAAACGTCAAATGAAACTTCAAATCTGTCGATTTTCTCAAGCCTGCCCTCAGCAAGACTATTTTTGAGGAATGAATTTTGAGAACAATTAAGCGTTTGAAGGCTTGGAAATAGAGCTAAAAGTTTAAAAAACTTATCAGCGTGTAGGCACTGATTTGCTAAGTTAAGCTCCGTAACACTTTTTATCGGCCACACATCATTGAAGTTCAGATTTCGAATAAAGTTTCCGGCTCTAGGGTAGGATAGATCAATTTTTGCGAGATTTCGTGCTACATTTGTTAAAGCGAATATGTTAAAGGCTTCGCGCCCCGATAAGATAATGTCAGAAGCATTAAAACTGCAAAGTTTTGGCATGTGTGGAAGGTTCTTTGGTTGTGTGTATAATTTGCATGCTTCAAAGCTTACGTGCTTAAGAGCTGTGCTTTTTGCAAAAATTTGAAGTAAACTATTCGGATTAAATGCATAACCGTCAATGAGTACAGTTTTAAGCGTTATATTTGTTTCATTTTGCATATTCTGTAATGTCAGATCAGATACGAGAAGATGTATGGGGTGTTTTTGGTGCCCACCTGAAATGATTTCCAGGTAAGTTAGTTTCGTACAATCACGCATCATAACTCTAATGTGCTCACCTGTCACCGTTGGAAAATTGCGTAGTGTCAAAGTGGTTAAATTCGTCATTTTCGGAATGTGTAACTCTATTCCATCTGGCGTAGGCCCAAACTGACCCTTAAGATTGTATTTAAGTGTCAGTGCTCTTAACTTTGGTAAATTCGCTAGAGCCTGTAATACGGTATCATCGCAGTGAGTAACATTTAAGGTTAATTCTTCTAATGCAGGCAAGTCTTGAAGTAGGCTAAGAACTGCACCTGTATTTGGCCGAAATTCCTCTGTGTCGCTTGTATCAAAAAATATTTTTTTAATGTGTTTGCGATGATCTCCAGTTAACGCTCCAGAAACATTTGCAAGTTCTTGAGTTGTTCCGGGAAGCTGAAGATCTGTGATATGTGAAATACTTGCAGTAAGAGCAGGAATAAATAAAGTACCTGCTTGGGTGCCTTTCGGGAATAATCTTCGATAAGCCTTAGCAAGGGTAGCTCTTTCAATCATGTTAATTCCTTTAGCATATCTGTAGGGATCAAATACACGCGCACGAGTTTCAGGAACAGGATATCCTTGAGCTATGCAAAGTTGAACAACATCTACAGGTGAAAGATAGCCAATGATTCGTGATACAACCTCTCTAGGAATGTAGTCTTTCTGCCACCCAAAAAAAAGAGCGTTAGTGTGCTCGTAGATGATAAAAGCAACTCTTGAAAAATGCCGAAGAGGTTCTCCCATTCTTTTTACAACTTGTGCTTGTAAGTAATAGGAATTTTTAATATCAGGATCTTTATGACCTGTTTCATTTACGTATATAGATTCATAAACAGATATTTGTGTATCAAATTTAAGATCATCTATTTCTGTTTTTAAGCATCTTTCTACGACTTCTTGGATAGCTTTGGTACTAATGGTTGGAGTTCTAGTTCTATAACCTAGTCCTAGTTGGCGTATGACTTTACCAGAGAATTTAGTCCTTTTAGATTTAGAAAAACAAGTATCTAATCTTCCAAGGTAATGCCTTAGCTGTACCTTGGTTACAGTGTTTAGTTGTGACAGAGAGTTTTCAAAATCAGGAAGACGAAAGACTATCGAACCACATTTTATTCGAGAGTGAGCTGCTTCTGTTTGTTTGGAAGGGAGTGCTGGAACGATAGTCATTGGGAACCTCATTTTTTTATTTGGAGCAAGAGTATGACATAAAACGAAAATAAAATGGAGTAAAAAAAGATGTATAAATATGGTAGAGATGAATTTAGCCGGAGCTCTTTATATGATGGTCGCCATTATCCTGATGTGCTTTGAGCGAAAACGCTTTGTTAGAAAACCCTTAAAACAACACGAATAATTTATATGAAATCAAGATCACGTTCATTGCTCGCTGTCTTTTTTGTTTTCTTCCTTGATAACTTTGGATTTGCACTTGCTTTTCCCATTATGTCTCCGATCATGCTTGATCCGAATTATCATTTTTTCTCCCCAGAAATCAGTAGTACTTTGAGAAACATACTCCTTGGGGTGGTTCTAGGATCATTTCCCCTTGGCCAATTTTTTGGTGCGCCAATTATTGGAGATATGGCGGACTCTTTTGGAAGAAGACGTCTTTTTCTTTTAACAGTGACAGGTACGGCAATCGGTTTTTTCCTATCTGCCTTTGCTATTTATATAGAGAACTATCTCTTCTTACTTGTTGTCAGATTTTTATCAGGTCTTGTTGCAGGTAATTTAAGCATTTGCCTTGCAGCAGTTGTCGATTTAAGTGAGACCGAAGAAAAGAAGAGAAAAAACTTTAGCTGGATCTCTACAATAGCGGGCGTTAGTTGGGTGATTTCTATTCTCATTAACGGTCTTCTTGCAAATCCCAAACTCTCTAAATTCTTTTCTCCTTCTCTTCCCTTTTGGATTTGTGGAGTGCTTCTCCTTGTCTCAGTAATATTCATACTAAGATGGTACGAGGATATTTATATTCCAGAGAAAAAGGATAAAATTGATTTGAAGAAGGGATTTAGAGAGATCGGTATGGCTTTTGCCAATAGAGAATTGAGGATGGTTTTTGTTGTCGCTCTTTTCTGGTATGTCTCATCGTTTATCTTGCTACAGTGGGTGTCTCCCTACTTTATAAAGATTTACAAAGCATCTCAGCTTGATGTGACACTATTACTCATTGCTATTGGTGTTGCTTGGACACTTGGCAGCTGCGTTATCAACGTATGGCTTGCAAAGTTCGTAGACACACCGCAGCTATTTACATGGTCGACATTCATGATGTTTCTTGCGCTACTTGTTGTTCCTTTCTATCTCGAAATATGGTTTTTATATACGGCAGCATCTATTTCATGTTTATTTGCATCCATCGGCTGGGCGAATCTAAATAATATAGTTTCTCTTGCTGGAAAAGTATCTGAGCAAGGGAAGCTAATGGGGATTAACCAAGCGATGGCAGCAATGTCTGAGGTGATTGCTCCAATTCTTGGTGGCTTTCTTGTTTTTGTTTCTTATTCGTTGATCTTTTATGCATCAGCACTTTTTGCCTTTATAGCCTTTCTCTTGATGTATATTGAAAAGAAGCATTTTGTTGAGAGATCGCATAAGTAGAAGATAAATCAAATGTTGTGTTAATTAAATATTTTTAACAACATATCGATTTTTATGAAGACGCGCAATCTTTGCATTCATCATTAAATTTTTTGAAAAGAGCTTTTATGTAGCAGAGATTACTTGATATTTTACGCTTTTAAGTATCCCGTTGAATTCGTGAAAGATGTTACTTGTTTTCCTGTTATTTGTTTCAAGACTGACTTTGATATAGCCATCACGCGCTTTGAATAAACGTGAGAGTGTATATTGATTGTCGTAGACACCGATGTCTGGGATACTGCACTCGTAGACAACATCATCGTTTGAAAAAGCGTAATGAAGTTTCCAGCTGCTATAGGGACAATGCATTTTCATAGATTCAAGGCGCAGCTCCTTCATTCGCATAATGGCTGATGGATCTTTATTTTGATCGAACAGTAGAGATTTGATATCGATTCTTCTCTCAAAGTATTCTTTGATCCTATGGGTATCTCTTTTGCTATACTCAAGGACAAGGTTGACACCTTCTCTTATGGTGTAGACGGTTTCTCCGTAGCCATCAAGATCTGTTTCCTCTTTGACTTTTAAAAGGCTAGAMGTATTCTTTGGAATCTGCATGAGAATGCTTTGCTTATGTTCGAAGTCTTGCACAAGAGTTTCTTCTCGAAAAATCTCTTCTTGAAGAGTCTCTTTCGAGGTGCCTTCAAGAGCGCCACTGTCAAGTGGACCGCTTGCGAACAAGCAGAGAGAAGTGCAAAGGGTAGCTACTATAAAAAGAGTTTTCATGATGATTCCTATACTTTAGTTGGTAAAGTATAAAGAAGAGATAGTTTAACTTTAATAAAAAAGATTTCTTTAAATGTTATATAAGCCCGCCCCTCTAAAGAAGGGGAGTAAAATAGGAGTCGTAGCTCCTGCAAAACCTATAGATATGGCAATTTTAGACTACGCAAAAGCTTGTGTAGATAAGCTCTCATATGAGCTCATCTACCCAAAAAACTACAATGCTTCCTACGGATACCTTGCAGGAAATGATTCAGAAAGGGCAGGGGCTTTTATGGATCTTTGGCTTGATGATTCAATCGATGCGATTTGGTGCTTTGCGGGCGGATACGGCTCTATGCGCCTTCTTGATAAACTTGATTTTGAAAAGATAAAGCAAAACCCCAAAATCTTTATTGGAATGAGTGACATTACAGCGCTTCATATTGCACTTTTGCAAAAAGCCTCGTTAGTCACATATCTTGGACC
>NVUU01000108.1 GCA_002402025.1 Candidatus Aerophobota bacterium | reverse complement strand
TATTTACCAAGTTACTAGATAAAGGAGCAACCATACCTAAGCCAATTAAGCAAAAGCTCTCTAGGATTAAAAGTTAAATTTTYTTTACAAAGCCTTTCTATCTCTTTTTAACTTCTCAGAAGAAGTTAAAATATATTTTATACAACTAAAGGATAGATCTTTTGTATTGAATTATATTTTATCATTTAAGTATTTTTACTTTTTTGTTATAATATCCCTTTTAGAACGGAGGATTTATGTTTCCAAGAAATATTAGTGCTGATTTGGCCAAACCTACAAAGCTTGTAGAGTTGTTAAACACCTTAACTTCTGGTAATAGCCAGGCCAAAATAACATTTTGGGGCTCTAGAATAATTACTGTTGGAGGCTCTCAACTATCTTTAAATAAATTGACATCAGATGTATCTAGAGTAGGGCTCAAATGTCTAACAAAAAGTTTTGATCTGAGTCTTGAAGATAGATTGGCAGGTTTTGAAATTTTAGATATTTTAATATCGGCATACGACAAAACAGACGAGCAGCTTGCAGGATCAAATATAATTATTAAAATAATTGGCTTGTTTCAAGATATTTTTCAAGAGCTTTATTATGGTTTATTTGGTTTATATGGAACCAAATCTTTGCTACTCTTTTCTTATGGAGATATCTGGTTTAATCGCTATCAAAATAGAGAAAATCTTTTTAGCCAGCTAACCCCTGGTTTAGAAAATGGAAAGCTTAATATACATGATGAAGACGTAACTCTAAGGCAAGTTAGTGAAAGACATTCCTTTGAAGGTCCAAAGATTCCACGAGAATGTATGGAAAAAGCTCTCCAGGCTACTAAATCATAAATTATTTGTAATTTGTCATTAAAAAAGGCCCAAAAGTTTCTGGCCTTCGTAATGAAGCCCAGGAAAAACTCACTAAAGCTCATCCACTAAATCTTGGACAAGCTTCTAGGATCTCAGGGGTGTCTCCTGCAGATATTACCGTACTTCTTGTGGCACTAGAGCATCACAGAAAAACTAAGACATAAAAAAAGAGAGGATAAAACCTCTCTTTTGTAACTCTATTTTTTTCTAGTTTGYGGCCTCACCAGTCTGCTTCGGCGTAATAATAGGGACATATCGGATCTGCACATTCATTGAGGTAGCTCACACTTGTATGGCCATATCCACAAGTGCCGCTGATTGTTGGAGTTTGTTTGATGTAAAAGCCTTTATCATCATGATAAACGGCTGTGGTGGGTTCTAACATATCACCAGAATCAATAAAGATTCCGCAGCTATCAATAGATACCTGTGAARGATCTACATACACACGTTTTTGGGAATGGCGCTCGTTTTTATTTACCAAGTTACTAGATAAAGGAGCAACCATACCTAAGCCAATTAAGCAAAAGCTCGCTAGAATTAAAAGTTTAAATGCCTTTGTTAACATGTTACACCTCCCTTTTGGGTGCTGGGTTACCTCTTCNACAAAATCARCCWGCTCGTGGCTTTAATGAAGAACAATTTGTTTTAAAGAGGCCAATATTTAAAGCAAAGYCTTTTTTAAKTTTTTGTTAAGATTTCTTTAARTTTCATAGRGKGRTTTTTTTKNCGTACAGNNTAAAAMWGANCTTTCRAGCTGTNAAAAAAAGATTGTCTAAAAAAWYTGTTTTGAAATAGATTCARGTTTTTATTTCTTTAGGATCCTATATGAACTTTCTACGCTTRRYRCTATCTTCCATCGTTTTGGTTTTTTTTACTTGTCTTTTGCAGGCTGTTCCAAACAGAGCTTATGTTACAGTTAYAGACGATACAGATATAGGTGTAGGAAACAGTATCACAGTCTTTGACACTTTAACAAACAAAGTAGTTACAAAGATCCCAACAACAAAGGACCCCTTTGATGTAGTGATTTCACCAGATGGGAAAAAAGCCTATGTTGTCGAAACAAAAGATGACAAGGTGTTTGTATCTGTTATTAACACAGATGCAAACACCTTCACAAGCTCGACTGAGATTGCTACTGATCACGTAGACACACCAGCAATCACCCTTAGTCTCGATGGAAAAACAGCTCTAATAAYAACCTCAAACCKCWCTACCCTCCCACRTGGAYTTCATATATTTAACACAGAAAACAACACGGTTTCAGGAATTTTYCCCCTTGYAGAAGKANNNCCATTCGSTGTAGCAACTAATCCAGTAAATTCACTGTTCTATATAACTASCGGATYAAATSCAAACATTGGARGTCTTTATRGGATAAATCCGGAAAATCCATCGCTTTCTMGTTTATTGTCCATACCAAATAWTYCAACAAGTGTTGCTGTTTCACCTGATGGCATAACAGCCTATGTACTAAGTCATGGGATTGATTCATTAGTTCGTGTTTATTTTGTTGATGTTGCAAGCTCTACTATTATCGATAACATTGCATTTCCTGGGATCAATRATKKAGMSATARYTACACCAAAACAACTTGCCCTATCCCCTGACGGGAGYCGATTATACGTTGYCTATGTTCTAAACAACAATCCAGGAAGTGGAAAACTTGGTGTCATTAACACACAAACCAGGCAACTCATTGATTCTATAGCTATTGGAGGCACCACACTTACACAAAATGGAATTCCTTTTAACTGCTCCATTTCTCCAGATGGGGCGTTCGTTTATGTCACATCGTYCATAARTAATGATGCTCAAAAAAGCAGGGTTATTGTAGTCAATACGGCCMAAAATCTCGTCACCTCTTTTGTCTCTACCCCTGGCCTTCCTCTTGGCATAGCCATTACACCAGGCTCCGCTACACCGGGTATTTTTCGAAATGCTGTGAAATATCTTCCGGTAAAGTATATGAAAGGCATAAGGAAAGCTCTATAACTCTTAAGCGCCAAAACTCTTTTTTAACCCCCNTGCTAAAACCCGTTCATGGATCGGAAAATACAAATAAAGTATAATTGTGGTTTCTTAGTATATAGGATTATTTTGGATCTTGTGCTATAGAGAATCAAAACACCCTGAGTTTTTATGCTAAACACTCCATCAGATAAATTGCCGGTTGTGCTTCTTCTAAGCAGCAAGGCTTCTACAAGAGTCTTTATTAAGCAGACGCTTTCTGATAAGTACTACGTATTAGAAGTAGAGGATGAGCTAGAAGCCCTTGAGAAACTGAAAAACACAAAGATTGAAATCGCGATTGTGCAAGATCGGCTTATGACACTCCGCGTGCAGGATTTTTTAAGAAAGGCAAGAGAAAATCGGTCGATTAAACATCTTCCGATCCTTGTGATCTCTGGCAATCTTAAAAAATCTTACATGAGCGAGCTCATTACAGCAGGTGCTACAGACTTTTTAAGAGAGCCTCTTGAAAAAGARRWSSKWWKWRCTCGGATCAAACATGCAACAAAATCCCAATCGACCCATAGAAAGATCGGACCGATTGCACAAAGTATATCAAGCTCTGCAGCCTCTATGAAAGGCAGGTCATTAAGTGATCTAAAAGTTTCTGTAAGAGATAGAGCGCTTAAAGCAGTTACAAAGGCTCTTGATAACAAAGAAGTGATCAGTCTTCTTATGGTGGATATTGATCATACAAAAAAAATAAAAGACAGGTGGGGAGAGCTTGCGCTAGAAGAGCTGCTCTCTTCTGTGGAAAAACATCTAAGCCAGCAGGTAAGATCGCAAGATATCATCACAAATGCAACAAGTGAGCGTTTTGTGATTATTCTGCCAAAGACCTCAAAAACAGCAGCAGAGCTTATTGCAGAAGATGTGCAAGAAAGTTTTAAAGAGAAAAAATTCAAAACGAAAAAAGGCACGGTAAGGCTTACGATTTCTATTGGGGTTGTGAGTTTATCTGATAAGGATGTGGATACTTTTAGCGCTTATGACTCTCTTGAGACGATGCTTGAGGCGGGTGATTCATACTTAAAAAAGCATAACAGATTGGGAACCGCATTGTTTCTGATTAGGGGATATTTATGAAAAAGTTATGTGTGATTGCAATGCTTTTTGCGCTGCCACTATTTGGGCAGCAAACAGCGGCGAGCAGCGTCTATAATAAACAGCTCAATAAAATGGAAGCGAAGCCAGAACGTAAAGAACTCATGAGCACAGAGAAGACTGCGGCGGCCCAAAAGGCGCATGAGTCCAGTGAGATCATGATCATAGAGCCTCTTGCAAGAGCGCAAGATTTTGCAGAAGCTTATAAATATCTGAATTTCCATAAGTCTTCTGCTCCTGTGATGTTTAAACTAAGAAACCACAAAGTTCTCAAGAACGTACTTGATATTGAGATTATGAAAGGAGGAACGCTTGTTATCTTCACGTTGAACACAACAAAAGGGATTAAATACGAAGTTGTGAACATTGAAGATATCAAGTCTATGGGCAATGACAAATAAACTTCATATCATTCATTTAAAAAACACTCCTATCTTAGACCAGCTAAGGCTTGAAGAGGCGTTGCTTCGAACGGATGATCGCAACTTTTGTATCTTGAACGAAGGATCTACAAAAGCGATCGTTATGGGGATTTCAGGCAAGGAAGCAGAGCTTGTAGATATTGAGAAAACAAAACAAGCAGACATTCCTGTCATCAAACGTTTTTCAGGCGGCGGTACTGTGATCGTTGATCATGATACTTTTTTTGTGAGTTTTATATTTCGAAGGGACCGCTTTTCTTTTCCGGCATTTCCAGAAAGGATCCTTAACTGGAGCGCCGATTTCTATAAAAGAGCGTTAGGCCTTGAGGGTTTTTCGTTAAAAGAGAATGACTATACAATTGACAATCTCAAATGTGGCGGCAATGCGCAATACATCAAGAAAGACCGCTTTATCCATCATACAACGTTTCTTTGGGACTTTGATGAGGAAAACATGAAATACCTTCTACATCCGAAAAAAAGCCCTAAATACCGTGAAGAAAGATCTCATTTAGATTTCTTATGCACCATGAAAGAACATATCCCCTCTCATGCAGCTTTTGCAGATCTCATTAAAAAAGCACTTGCGAAAGAACATGAAACGATTGAGATGAGCTATGAAGATGTTTTGGAAACTATTGAAAGACCTCATAGAAAAACAACGACTGTAATTCCTCTATAAAAAAAAGTCCGTCGGAAGGGTTCCAGATCTGCTCGATCAACCTTTTTTAATAAAGGTGGGGAAACTACCCTGAGTGGGTAAATTACAAGATTCTATTTACCAAACTCAAATCTCGTAATCCCCTGATCTTCAAGTATCGCTGATGGACATTTCGATCCGGAGTTGTCCTAACGACATACTTTATAGGCCAGGACTATTCGCTTTATGCAGGATTTAAACCAAACAAAAAGTTCAAAAAAAACTACTTAACTAGACCTTCTCTATCAGGCCCAGTCTTATCATTTGATAACGCACCTTATTATCTGATCGTGCTAAAACTCTTCCAATTTCGCAATACTTCGCAGTATGCGCAGTTGGTTTATACTTTTTCTGTTTTGCCATAGCTATTAGTAGTTCCTCTTCACCTCGAGTAAATTTACCACACTTTAATTTGGGATTCACCTGCCTTTTCCAAATATTGCGCCAAAACCTTCCACTTTTGCAGGGCAGCCTCTCTATATGTTTTCTTGCAAGGGCGTTCCAGCTCACTTTTACTTTATTCTTAAGTTCTCTTAGCACAGTAACCCGAATGAATTCTTTATCTTCATTTGAGAGAGAGATTTTTTTTGTACTTTTTTTCTTAAGTTTTGCTTTTTCTACAAATTGAACAACTAGATTTACTGCCCTTAGTGGTTTTTGCGTAAGTTGAGCAACCTCTTTAACCTGAGGAAATCCTGTAAAATGAGTGGCTTTTGGCTCTCTCTTGTGAGCTCTTCTTCCAACCGCACTTGCAGTTTGATCTATTACTTCTGCTGTTTTTTGCATAGATGGCACAGATCCTGCTACAAGAGAATACACCACTGCTGGCTGAGTTTCACCGCCCCTTTCTGCTTGGGATAAATCCCCCCATTTCGGAGCATCAATATAGCCTGTTTCTTCTTCAAAAAAACAGTTTTCAAATCCTTCATTGCCTGCTCTTTCTTTAAGAAAAAAGCGTTCAAGTTCTTCAAAGTCTTGCATTTCTCTCTGATGATCTTGAACGAGGTACGACGCTAAACCATTTATTGTACTCATAATCCCTCCTGGAAAACATTTTCCGGCGAAAAGTAAACAAACATTTAAATTTGATCAAGATCTAATCGTCTCTATCAGGGCTTGAGAAGAAATCCTTTGCCGATTGAATGGAAACATCTCTCCCTATCGTTGCGATGGATTCTGTTAGAGGGATTTTTTTTGGACATACTTGCACGCAGTTTTGCGCATTGCCGCACTCCGATATTCCACCTTCTTTCATAAGCTCTCGAAGGCGTTTTGGTGCGCGCATCTTTCCTGTTGGATGGGCATTGAATAGCCTTGCTTGTGATATGGGGGCAGGTCCCACAAATTTCGATTCGCTATTCACTTGAGGACAAGCCTCTTGGCAGCAAGAACAACTCATACATGTTGAAAGAACATACATCTGCTCTTGCTTATCTTGAGAAATTTTTGGACCAAAGCCTTTGATGAACGAACCGTCATGTTCGATCCAAGCTTGGACTCTTTTCAGATCTTCAAAGAGTTTAGATCTATCCACAATAAGATCTCTTAGTAGAGGGAACTTTGAAAAAGGAGCTAGTGTTATCGTTGTAGATCCTGTTTGTTTGATGATGGGATCAATGATCGCGGTACAAGCCTGGCGAGGTTTTCCATTAATGAGCATAGAGCATGAGCCGCATACTTCTTCAAGGCATCCTTGCTCCCAAACAACAGGTGTTACTTTTTCCCCTTTTGCATTCACAGGATTTTTCTGTATCTCCATAAGAGCGGAAATTACATTGTCTCCTCCCCTATTCTCAAACGCAAAAGATTCCCATTATTGCTTTTTTAAA
>NVUU01000107.1 GCA_002402025.1 Candidatus Aerophobota bacterium | reverse complement strand
AGGTGGTAAAAGAGGTATCAGGTCGAGCCCAGTTCTTCGACGATGGTTATCTCAGAAAGCTTGCTTGGCGTGATCACACCTACCGTGAGTGGTTGAAACATCATCTGGCGCGCTTTGACCTGCACTGTGTCGAGACCACCGACACGCTGGATGCCACACCTTTCTCCATACTCGAAGGATCGACTGACATATAGGCTCCTTGCCCCGCAGGGACTTAAAAAAAAGTATAAATCGACGGTAAAAATTGTATTAAAGCTATCTTTATAATTTTTTTAAATACTCGTCAAATTAATTTTTTTTAAAGCTTAATCAAAACTTAATACATATTCCTTGATCCTATTAGATACTGGATCAGAGTATCCTGACGCGACAGGTATATCTTTATCTGTTTCTCTACATAGTTTTGCTGTTGTTTTGATCAGGTGCGCGAGTGAAGGAGAATTCATGAGTTCTTCTGCAAAGGGCTCGAGCGTGTGAGTTGGTTCTATAACTCCATCAATTTGTGGGATTTCCATGTTTTCCTCGTGGGCTTTGTATTTCATGTACCTATTTCTGATTATGGAACTCCAGCTCTTATCAGTCAAACTAATTAATAATAAAATCGTAATTAGGTTATAATTAAAACGATAAATATATAATTATACATAATTATCATACGGAATATTAATTAAAAATAGCGGATAGTTGCATGTTCAGGAGGGAAGCAAATAATTAACATTTTCTTTTATAGGGAAAGACGTTATTATTTTTATAAAAAACAACGAAGCTTGCTCTATGAAATTGAAACTTTGGCAGAGGCTTTTTGTGTTTATCACAAAKRARMKGWKYKCYMWMMRKTWTRMTKKKMWRGYAYWYRRRCYTWSMYKYATMGYKRRRWAAWWRSKWAARWMMKWAWRCRGCMWWMWTTTCWWKYYSAWMCATMMYKYARAAATAGATCCTGTCATTTTGATGTCGATCCTTATGAAGCCTTTTAAACCAAGGCCTCTTGTTGTAGAATATTTTTTCTACGGAAAAGGTATGAACTTCTTTATGAAGCTTGCAGGAGCCTTTCCGATCCCTCAGGTTGAAACAACAGCGAACCAGTGGAAGCTAAGGCAAGTTGAAAGAGCTTTCGCGACAGTAAAAGAGGGGATTGAAGATGGGCAAAATTTTCTTATTTATCCATCAGGACATCTAAAGAAAGAAGCCTATGAAGTAGTGGGAGGAAACTCGTTCATCCATAGACTCATCCATGAGTGCCCTGATGTAAAAATCGTTCTTATTAGAACGCAAGGTCTTTGGGGTAGTTGTTTCTCAAGAGCTCTCACGGGAGAAGTTCCGAACTTTTGGGAAGTATTTAAAACAGGTGTGCAGGTTCTTCTTACAAACTTTTTATTCTTTGCTCCTAAAAGAAGAGTAGATCTTGATTTTGAGATTGATCCCAAAGAGTTTCCAAGAAATGGAACAAGGCTTGAGATCAATAGGTTCCTTGAAAGCTGGTACAATACCTATACTTCTGAAGATGGAAATGAGCTCATCGATGAGCCATTGAAACTTGTTTCTTATAAGAGGAACCAAGAGGTTTATCCGGAGATCATTCGAGATAAAACAAAAAAAACTATCGTAGAGACTGTTAATGTCTCCGATGAAATCAGAAAGAGTGTTACAGAAAAAGTTGCAGAGCTTGCAGAGATACCCACAAGGAAGTTACGAGATGGCTTTGTCCTTGCAACAGACCTTGCTCTTGATTCCCTWGATATTGCAACGATCCATACCTTTTTGGATGAGAAGTATGATATTCGCGATCTAAAGCTTGAAGATCTGCAGACCGTCGCGGATGTGCTAAAAGCTGCGGCAGGCAGAATGGAAGTGGAAGAGATCCAAAGAGAGACTCCCAAAGTAAAAACAAGATGGCCAGAAGAAGAAGATAGGCCAAGAGTAGAAGTTCCAGATGGTGTCACAATACAAGAAGCTTTTCTTAGAGTCTGTGAAAGAATGCAGAATTATGTAGCTGTTGCCGATGCTCAGGTGGGGGTTCTCAGCTATAAAAAAATGAAGATTGCTGCAATTGTGCTCTCCCAGAAGATAAAGAAGCAGCCAGGAAAATACATCGGGATTATGCTGCCATCCTCAGCTGGGACTTACATCACCGTTTTTGCAACTCTTCTTGCCGGGAAGATCCCCGTCATGCTCAACTGGACGGCGGGCCTAAGATCTCTTGAGTATGCAGTATCTCTTTTGAATTTAGAGGTGATCTTAAGCTCAACAAAATTCTTAAGCAAAGTAGAGAGTTTGGATCTTGGTGATCTTGACCGCCTCCTTGTGACTCTTGAAGATGTGAAGCATGACATCGGAATTAAAGACAAGATTTCTGGGCTTTTTAAATCGATGAAGAAGCCAATGAAACTTTATAAAGATTTAGGGCTTTCTCACAAAGTAAGAGAGGATGATGTAGCTGTTGTTCTTTTCACAAGTGGAACAGAAACCTATCCAAAAGCTGTGCCACTCACGCATAAAAATCTTCTTGAAAATCAGAAATCTGCATTTTCGTGCGTTAATTTTACAAAGGCCGATATTTTCTACGGCATCTTGCCACCGTTTCACTCTTTTGGGTTTAATGTTACAGGAATACTCCCTGTTATTTGTGGAATAAGAATATTTTATGCACCAGACCCAACAAACCCAAAAGGTATGGCAAAGGATGTATTCAACTGGAAGATTACCGTTTTTTGCTGTGCTCCAACTTTTTTCAAGAACCTTTTTGCAGTCGCGGCTCCAAAGCAGTTACGCTCTGTAAAACTCTTTGTAACGGGTGCTGAAAAAGCTCCCAAACAGCTCTTTGATTCTGTGAATAAGCTTGGGCCGTATCACCAAATCATCGAAGGCTATGGGATTACAGAGTGTTCTCCAATGGTCACGATTTCCCGTCCTCACAAGCCAGTGATTGGCGTTGGTCAGCCGCTCCCAAACACAAAACTCTGTGTGATCAATCCTGAGACAGAAGAATCTCTTTCCCAAGGAGAAATAGGAGAGATATGCATTTCAGGACCGGGCGTATTCAACGGGTACATAGGCGACATACGCAAAGACCCATTTGTGATCGTTAATGGAAAGAAATGGTATAGAAGCGGCGATCTGGGGCATCTAGATAATGAGGGCCACCTCATTCTTGGTGGCAGGCTGAAGCGCTTTGTTAAAATCGGAGGAGAAATGGTGTCTCTTAACGCGCTTGAAGAAGAAATCTATACTCTTGCAAGAAGAAATGATTGGATGAAAGAAGAAGATGATGAGAAAGTTACTCTTGCAATAGGGGTGGATGAGTCAAAAGACCGCCCGTCGATCGTTTTATTCACAACCTTTGATGTTGTAAGAGACAAAGTGAACTTTGCTCTACGCGAGTCTGGTTTTGGTAGGATCATGAAAATTACAGCTGTAAAAAAATTAGAGGAAATCCCTATAACGGGGACTGGGAAGATCCATTACCGTAAACTTAACGAACTTGCTAAAGATTCATGAATTTAGAAGAAGAAAAAAAACTATACCTACACCTTCACAATACAGAGACCAGGGAAAAGGAAAAAGTCACTCCAGCAGATGGAGAAAAAATCCTGATGTATACTTGCGGTSCRMYWSKRWRWMRYKYTGCWSATMYCGRMARWCKKSRWRSCKAMRCWYTYGAARMMSWYCTTCGNMSRSRYKMTYRAWYMYWKYGGSRYSWMGMTSYWYMMGSTRMKSWWCSWCACCNWYSTKSWCSAWRMSRYCMTCAAAGGTGCCTTCGAAAAAAACATTTCCCTTCATGAATACACAAAGCCATACATCGAAGCCTTTTTTGAAGATCTAGAAATGTTAAACATCCAAAAGGTAGAGAGCTATCCAGCAGCAACAGACTATATGGATGACATCATAAAGATGATCCAAACCTTAATGGATAAAGGCTACGCTTATGTTGGCAAAGATGCGAGTGTGTATTTCAAAATAGAAAGTTTTGCATCTTATGGAAGACTCTCTCATCTCTGTCTTGATGATTTAAAGGCTGGAGCATCTTCTCGCGTTGCGGTAGATGAATATGAAAAAGACTCTGTTTCCGATTTTGTACTTTGGAAATCTTACGACAAAGAAAGAGACGGAAAGATCTTTTGGGAGTCTCCCTTTGGGAAAGGAAGGCCCGGTTGGCATATAGAATGCTCTGCTATGGCGAACTCCATCCTAGGGGATTCCATTGATATCCACGTGGGAGGAGTAGACAATATTTTCCCTCATCATGAGAACGAGATTGCGCAATCAGAAGCTTGCACAGGTACACACTTTGTTAAGCTCTGGATGCACGCAGAGCACTTGATTGTAAACGGTAGAAAAATGTCAAAAAGCCTTGGGAACTTTTTTACCCTTCGCGATCTGATAAAGCTTGGCTACACAGGTGATGAGGTGCGTTATCTTCTTTTAACAACGCATTACAGAACGCAGCTGAATTTCACAATGGAAGGACTGACAGCAGCAAGACAGTCCCTTATCCGTCTTCAAGACCTTATAGAAAGGCTAAATGGCATAGAAAGCGAAGTAGATGCTTCTATCGATGATCTTGCCGCAAAAACACGTTACCAGTTTAAAAAGGCCCTTGGAGATGATTTAAATATCTCTCAAGCAATGGCTATTGTCTTTGAGCTTGTAAGAGAGCTAAATACACTTTGTGATGGCGGGAATCTTGGAAAAGACTGTGCGAAAAAAGCACTAGATCTTTTAGGGGAGTTCGATCAGATCCTTGGGTTCATGCCCTTTCACAAGCAAGAAAAGATCCCTGAAGAGATAAAGGGGTATCTTGAAAAGCGCGAAGAAGCAAGAAAAGCAAAAGACTGGGAAAACGCTGATCACTTCCGTGATCTTATCAAAGAAAACGGCTACACAATCGAAGACTCAAAATCAGGTCCTAAACTCAAGCTGAGATAAGTAGCTTTATTCCTCTGGTTTCATAATAGGGAAGTAAAGGATGTCACGTATGGACGAAACTCCTGTAAAGAGCATTGTCATACGGTCCATGCCGATTCCAAGGCCGCCTGTTGGTGGCATCCCTTGACACATAGCTTCGATGAACTCTTCATCCATAGGATGCGCCTCATCATCACCAGCGTCTTTTTTGACAGCTTGCTGCTCAAGAAGATCTCTTTGGACGATAGGATCGTTAAGCTCTGTATAGGCGTTTGTGAACTCATAGCCTAAGATAAAGGTCTCAAAACGCTCTACCATGCCTTTTTCTTTCTCATCAGGATCTCTATGCCATTTACATAGAGGAGTGGTTTCTACAGGGTGGTCTATGATGTGGTGCGGCTGCACGAGGTGCTCTTCCACAAGCTCTTCAAAAAGCATCGCAATAAGGATCCCTCTTGGAGCTGTGTTTACTTTCTTCGGATCAGCTCCGGTCTTATCAAGAAGATGTTTCTTCATCTCCTCATCAGACATTTTTTCAACAGTTAAGTCTGCATAAGTTTTAATACTGTCTTTCATCGTCATGCGCTTCCAAGGAGCTTTCAAATCGATCTCATGTTCTTTGCCAGACTTATCAAGCCGTTTACCGATCTTTGTTGTTCCAAAGAGCTTTTTTGCAATATGTGCAAAAAGGTTTTCTGTTAAGCACATGATATCGTTGTAATCAAGGTATGCAGCATAAAGCTCAAGCATCGAGAATTCAGGATTGTGCGTTTTATCGATCCCTTCGTTACGAAAGACTTTCCCGATTTCAAAGATTTTAGAAAGTCCACCAATGATGAGTTTTTTAAGGCCGATCTCAATAGAGATACGCAAAAACATGTCTTGATCAAGAGCGTTGATATGCGTTGTAAAAGGTCTTGCCTCAGCGCCGCCGTAAGTGTTTTGCAAGATAGGCGTTTCAACTTCCATATAGCCTTCTTGGTGAAGGTGCTCTCTTGTAAGTCTCATAATGGATGAGCGCATCTGAAAAACGTTCATTACCTCGCTCGATGAGATCAGATCAAGCCATCTCTTGCGGTATCTTGTGCCTTTATCAGCAAGGCCTGCATGCTTATCTGGAAGAGGGAGTAGGCTCTTTCCAAGAAGGGTAACAACCTTTGCAAGGATGGTAAGCTCGCCCTTTTGTGTTTTGAAGATATGCCCATGGATTCCGATAAAATCGCCAAGATCGAGCTTTTTTTCGATAAACTTTATAGGTCTGATTTCTGCATCTTCTGAAAGACCATGAACTTTTGATAGGTCTCTATTGAACATGATCTGGATGCGTCCAGAATCATCCTGGATTTGGCCAAAAGCGTTTTTACCCATAGCTCTAAAGAGAACGAGTCTTCCTGCAACAACGACCTCTTTTGTAGCGCCAGAGGCAGCGTCTTCACTGTGCCCAACGTCTTCGTCATCAAAATCTACATGGAGCTCGCCAGCCTTTGTATTTGGGGTGAACTTATGAGGGTAGGGTTCTATTTGAAGATCTTTGATTTCATTAAGCTTTGCAAATCTATTTTTAAATTCATCAAAATCGTGGTATTCAGGGTGACTCATTTTTTTTATTCCTTCTAACTTTGAGGAGGGAGCATACCCCTTTTTTTGCTTGTTGTCGAGGAGGTTTCCGAGAGTGGGATCTCTTGTGTTTTCCATAAAGTTTTCATTTGGTTTTTAGCTTTATGCTCTCATGAAAAGAAGTTCTTGCCAAGGGAATAAAAAAAGCCGGCTTTTAAGCCGGCTTTTTCAGTTAGGTTATTATTTGTTTCTCTATGCTATTGCATAAAGGTTAATTCTATTCATTGACTTGCAAAAGCTACGCTATCTTCTGCATACTCGATATCCTCAAGTAGTTGCCTATAGGAGCTTTGTAGATCTGTATCGTAGACGCCATGTACCGTCACATGTGCATCCATCGCAGACTCAACATTAAAATGAATGCGCTGGATTTCATCGATCTGTGCTTGATAACCTTGACCATTACTTGCTCCACCATCAGCTGGAATTTTTGCGAGGAGTGCATTCAGTTCAGCAATTCTGA
>NVUU01000106.1 GCA_002402025.1 Candidatus Aerophobota bacterium | reverse complement strand
TCGCAATGCTTTATGAAAGTGTTTATAAAGATGGAAGCTTTCATGGACCTCAGAAGAATAGATTCATCTAGTTCGTGTATTTCTAGGAAGGTTAAGATATCTTTAGCACCTAGATAAAGGGACATTGATTTTAAAAGGGGGCCTTTGTTTTCTTGAACAGCTTCTATTTTATTTTTCATTACCGCGATCATAATAAAATTGTCTTTTATTTTTTTCATTAGTGCTAAGGGAGGATTTTCCATCTTGCGAAGAATTGAAAGGACCTTTTCTGAAAAGGCTTTTAACTGTGGAAAATGATTATGTAAGTTATTGGGAGTGTTATTATTGTTATGGAAAATTTGTCCAGCAAAGATATCACTTATTTTTCCTAATAGATTCTGTTGTTTCTCAGAAGGTACTTTTTTACAAATAAGAGTTACTAAAGACTCTATTTTTACAGTATCTAGAGATATCAGGGGGGTAAACCAAGGTCGGACTGTTGAATCAGCGACCTGATACTTGACCAGTTCTTCTACATCTTCCTGAGGGAGACGCTCAAGCTGGGGAATTCGGTAATGTGTAGTAGGTGTAATACTCATGAAAAATTCCTTTGTTTGTGAGGATATTATAACATATCAACTTGTTTAAAATGCAGGGTTAAATTTATTAATATTATGTATTTTAAATTATATATTTGTTAATAAAATTATTTGAAATAGACATTGTTGAATAAACCTATAGAGAAACAGGTTGTTAAAAATAGGAGAAAACAAAGATAGAGGTTGACCAATGCTTTACATACTAGAACTAGGAAAAGATGAAAAGAGCCCACTCTATACGGGGAAAGCTTACTGGTTATAATTATAGAGTACTTGTTGAAAACAGTCTTTTCAAGGCTGTTCGGAGAACGTCTGTTCTCTAAGAAATTAGATAAAACAACAGATCGAAAATATGCTTCGATGTAAGATAATAAACAAACTAAATGCTCTATATAAATAAATCAAATCTACCAGAGGACTGACCCGCACTCTTCAAGAGTTCAAATAATTACTTTCTTTCACCACCTAAATGGGTTGTGTTTTGTTGAAGTAAAAGTTTATTTAACACGATTTTCAACAAAGATACTTGTGAGTAAGATTGTATTTAGTTATAAACAGATTTTTATTAAAAGACTTTGAAAGTATTAAACTCTGAGATGTGTTATAATTGATTCCAATTAAGGGAAACTCCAGGAAACCTATGTATTATATACCTTATATGATTTTGAAGAATCAGCTTATGGATGAGAAGAAAGCAAAGCTTATTATTGAAGGCATTGAAGTATATTTTGAAGCAAACCCAGAAACAAAATCCTGCACAGTTAAATCCAAGATATACTATCCCCTGGAGTCTCTAACAAGCTCTCTTAAGGAAAACCTTCATTCGTTAGATTATGTAAATCTACAAGGTAAAGATGGCTATCTAAAAGCTTATCCTGATGAGGGTTTTGTTATCCTATGTCAAAACATCAAAGTAATTTCTAGTTTTACTTTATTTAAGCTTGCTATGAAACACTATATGTCAACTTACGATCTTTGGAGAAGTGTTGTAGATGACATGATCAAAAGCGACGGTCTCCTTCTTATTTAATCTTTCGTAACTAGTTTATTATTGCCCAAAGAACCTGTTTTTTCTAATATCACTCCTTAAGCCTTAGGAGGGATTTTTTTTATGTTTAGTGGTACTATCGTTGCACTCGTTACACCTTTTACTAAAGATCTTGAAGTAGATTACGATACAGTTAAAAAACTTGTGGATTGGCACCTATTAGAAGGCACAGATGGACTTGTTGTATGTGGTTCTACTGGAGAAGGAATTACTCTTTCACACCAAGAGAGATATGAGATCTTAAAAGTAGTACTAGAAACTAGCAAAGGCAAATTTCCAATCATTATGAATACTGGTTGCTCAAATACTCGGGCATCGATTGAAAATACGAAACTTGCTCTTGACTTAGGTGCAGATGGGTGTCTTGCTGTTGTTCCATATTATAATAGACCTTCAGATAAAGGTTGTTTTCAGCACTTTTATGAGATTTCAAGAGTAGGCTTGCCCCTTATAGTGTACCACCACCCTGGTAGAACTGGGATCAAATTATCAACCTCAACTCTAAGAGAACTTGTAGCTCTTCCAAACATTATTGGGATCAAAGAAGCCTCTGGAGAGACTCATGTAACACAGGATGTTCTTGCAAAATGCAAGACAACGATCTTTTCAGGAGACGACTCTCTAACCTATTCACTTATGCAAAAAGGTGCTCAAGGAGTCATTTCTGTTGTTGGGAATATCATACCCAAGACTTGGAGTAAGCTTGTAAATTCTTACCTTAATGAAGAGTATGACGAAGCTTTTCGTATTCAGACTCTTCATAAAAAACTAAATGAAGCCCTTAATATTGAAATCAATCCTCAAGGCATTAAATATGCCATGAGTCTTTTAAAGATGTGTAATCCATATATGAGACTTCCTCTTGTGATGCCTAGTGATGAAACCAAAAGTGTCATTAAAAGAAGCTTGGAACTTTTATCTTTAATCTAGATACGTAGATCTTGCATTTTTAAAGGGGTGTTGTTCGCACTGTTTAATGCTTCTGCGACATCAGAGTCTAAAAAATCTAAACACTGTAAATTTGCCGCCCCAAAACACGTATTTAGTGAAATTAACTGCTCTACATCACTTCTTCTTAGTGAAATTTCGGGGTCATTTTCTAAAAAAGAAATCAAATCAGAAATGTTTGGCTTATTTGTGCTTCTTGAAAAAGTTCTTAATTTTTCGTGTATGATTTGACGATCAGAACCATTTGCCACACTTTGCATAAGAAGTGGTTCTTGGATTAAGTAAACGAGATGATCATTTAGAATTTCGTTTGTTTTCTCTGTATCTACTTTAAGATTACTTCCAACTTTAAAAAGAAGTTCAAGAATTGAATCAGCAATAAGAAACATCTCTGGCATAAATATACGTCTGTTTGCGGAGTCATCGAGAGATCGCTCTAGCCATTGTAGAGCTAAATTGTAGCTTGCATTTTGGGTTTTGCTAATAAGAAGCCTTGCTAAGGAACAAACCCTTTCGTTAAGAATAGGGTTTTTCTTATAAGGCATTGCTGAGGAGCCAACTTGAGACTTTTCAACGGATTCATAAAGCTCTTTTGTGTGTGACAAAAGTCTGATATCTGTAGATATTTTGTGAGTACTTGCTCCGAGTGAATCAAAGCATTGCGCAATATGTTGGTCATATTTTCTTGGATATGTTTGAGAAGCAATCGAAACAATATCGGTAAATCCAAAGTCGCTTGCAACTAGCTCCTCAAGTTCTTTTACAAGAGAAATCTTTCCAGAAAACAGCTTTAAAAATGAGTCCTGCGTACCTGTTGCACCTTTTACACCGAGGAAAGAAATTTCTTCTATTTGCCGTTTTATTTGCTTTGCATCCAAGAGAAGATCCTGCAGCCATAAACAAACACGCTTACCTATAGTTGTAGCTGTTGCTACCTGAAAGTGTGTATATGAGACACAGGGAGTGTCTTTATGTTCTCTTGCAAAAGAGCTAAAGACCTTGATCACTTCAAGAAGCTTTCTATGGATATACTGAAGCGCTTCTTTGTAAATAATAAGATCGGCATTATCCATCACATAAGATGATGTTGCACCAAGATGTATAATACCTTTAGCAGATGGGCATAGATCAGCGTAGGCACGGATATGCGCCATCACTTCATGTCGAAGCTTTTTTTCGTATTTAGATACTGTTGAGAATGCAATATTACTTTCGTTTGCTTCAAGTTCATTGATTTGCTTTTCGGTAATATTAAGCCCGAGTTTTTTTTGGGCTTTAGCAAGAGATACCCACAGCTTTCTCCAGGTGGTATACTTCTTTTCTTTTGAAAAGATAGCAAGCAGTTCCTTGCTTGCATATCTTGTAATAAGAGGTGATTCGTAAGTGAAATTTTCCATACTATTTAGCTTTTAAAATCTGCAATCGAAGAGTATCAAGGAGTCTATAGAGTTCATCTTTCTGCTCATCTGTTGGAATGAATGTCTTTCTGTTTAATAGATCAATAAGAGCGTGCAACCTTTGAAGAGCGCCAGATGCTACGTTTTCTYTGCGACGATCTTTATCACTAAGAGGAAATTTTTCTCTGATTAAAGTAAGAAGTTCATTCTTTGTTTGCCCTCTATAACCCAAGATAAACCGCTCCTTGGCTTTCAAAGTTCCATTTCGAGAAGCTAGTGTGTAGATAGCCTGCCGGGGCATATTTTCGATCCGTTCTTGGAGTGGCTTTGCAAACTCTGAATGGAATTTATAGTACTGCAGAAAGTTATATGGTGTTTGACGATTTCCATACGTTGCAATAAGCCATGCAGAAAAAGCTCCGTCTTTATAAAAGGAAAAAATCTCCTGCGCTTTTTTTATGCGTTCGCCATGCAAGATGATTGCTTGGTTGCTAATCGCCCGTACTTCTGATGTGATCAAAGACAGTTCTTCTAGATCATTTCCGATCTCTTGTTTTTCTGCGCTATAGTGAATAAGGATTTGTTCGATAGAAACGATTTCATCTTCTGAGAGTTCAGATACTTTAAACACTCCAGAAAAAGAGGAAAGATCACCCTTAGAACGTCTTTCTGCAAGCTGGTGCATTTTAGTAATTTTATCGGAGCTCTTTTCAAAGCGTTTTGAGAGCATTGATTTAACATCAGCCATAGTTTTTCCTTATGTAAAGCAGCTTTACATTTTTTTAAGAAGTTCTTTTGTCACATGTACATAGTCTTCAGAAGCTCTTGAAGTCGGCGCTGTTTCTATTACGGGCTTACCAAGGATGGAGGCTTCTGCGATAGAAACATCTTTTCTGATTTTATAGCTGAGTACTTTTCCTGGAAAAGTATCATTAATAACACTTAAGAAAGAACTGTTGTTTTTTCCGCGATTATTCCAAAACGAAAGTACGACGCCAAGGACATTCAATGGATGACGCTTTGAGATGTTATTCATAAAGAGAGAAAGCCTCTGCATACCTTTTACACTATAAAACTCAGGTGTTGCTGCGACTATGCAGTGGTCAGATGCAATAAAAGCAGATTCTGTAAGCCAGCAAAGAGAAGGAGGGGTGTCTATCAAAATATAATCGTACTTGAGAGGTTTTAAAATTCTCTTGAGTCTTTCATGAGAGTAGCGATCAGATGCTAAGGCACCTGAGACTTCCACTCTTTCAAGCCAGGTGTCAGCAGGGATTAAATCCAGGTTCTTAATCTTAGTATTGAGAATGATATCACCTATTTTTTTTCTCTCAAGAAGAACTTCTGCAAGACTATCATGCTCGTCTGGATCGAAGCCGAGACCTGCTGTCAGGTTTGCCTGGGCATCAAAATCGATAAGAAGCACTTTCTTTTTGTGTTTTTTTGCAAGGACTGCACCAATGTTTAAGGAAACAGAGGTTTTTGCAGTGCCTCCTTTAAAACTACTTACAGTGATTATCCTCATGGATCTTCCTTGTTTAGCTTTTGTGATAAGGTGAAGTTAATGCTCTTGTAGAGAACTCTTTTTTGATCTCTTCTGCAAAAGAATCTACTTTGAGTTCTCCGTGAACAACATTATCTCGTGTTCTTAAATTAATAGTCGCATTTTCCACTTCTTTATCGCCTACTGTCAACATGTAATTGTACTGCAATAGTTGAGCAGATCTTACCTTTTTGCTAACAGATTCGTTACTTGCATCAACATCACAGGGAATCCCTTTTTTCTTTAAGGAGCTGCAAACGCTATTTGCATAGTCTAGATGTTTTTCAGATACAGGAATGACACGAACCTGTCTTGGGCTGAGCCATAGTGGGAACCTGCCTGCAAAGTGTTCGATTAAAATGCCAAAGAATCTTTCAATAGAACCAAAGATAGCTCTATGGATCATGATAGGACGTTTCTCAATACCATCACTATCCATGTAAAGTAGATCAAACCTCTCTGGAAGCGACATGTCGAGCTGGATCGTTCCGCATTGCCATGACCTTCCAATAGAATCATGTATATGAAGATCGATCTTTGGACCATAGAATGCTCCGTCACCCTCGTTAATTTCGTAAGGATGATCCCATTCGTCTAGCGCATCCTTAAGACCTTTAGTTGTCATTTCCCAATCTTCATCAGAACCGATTGATTTAGCCTTATCAGGTCTTGTAGAAAGCTCGAGTGTATATTTCAACCCAAACTGCTCATAAGTTTTTTTAACAAGCTTAAGCACCTCTAAAATCTCATCCTTAATATCTGAGGGTTTCATGAAAACGTGCGCATCATCTTGATGAAAGCTTCTTACTCTAAACATTCCGTTCACAGATCCTGAAGCTTCGTGTCTGTGTACGTGTCCGAACTCAGCGACTCTCTTAGGCAGATCTCTATAGCTGTGGGTTTGAGATTTATAATAAATCATGCAGCCAGGGCAGTTCATAGGTTTTAGTGCGTAGGTTTTCTCGTCGATATTAGAGGTATACATATTTTCTTTGTAGTGATCCCAGTGACCGGATTTTACCCAAAGATCCTGACTCATAAGTTGAGGTGTCTTAATTTCTAAATAGTTTGCTTCTCTATGTAGCTCTTTCCAGAAATCAAGTAGATAGTTCCATATAATCATTCCACTTGGATGAATGAATGCCATCCCAGGTGCGGATTCATTGAAGGAAAACAAATCAAGTTTGTTCCCAATCACTCTATGATCTCTTTTCTTTGCTTCTTCTAAAAACTGTAAATAGTCCTTGAGCTGTTTTTTATCAGGGAAAGAAATCCCGTAAATCCGAGTCAGCATTTCATTCTGAGAATCGCCTCTCCAATAGGCCCCGGAAGTCTTTAATAGCTTGAAAGCTTTGATCTTTCCAAGGGAAGGAAGGTGGGGTCCTCTACAGAGATCAAAAAACTCACCTTGCTTATAGGCAGAGAAAGTACCTGCATCATCAAAACCTTGGATAAGTTCACACTTGTAAGGGTTTGTTTTAAAAGCATCGAGAGTTTGCTTTTTTCCTTCAAACTCTGTTCTTTCAGGTTTATGATTTTCTTTAATGATTTTTTGAGCTTCTTTTTCGATTTTAGGAAAATC
>NVUU01000105.1 GCA_002402025.1 Candidatus Aerophobota bacterium | reverse complement strand
GTTTTTTGTATTACCTGACACTCTTATTATCTCCTGCTCTAATATTTGATCAATTTTCTCTTGATTTAACTCGATACTATCAAGACCTCTCCCTAGTCTTTCCAGTGATTCAATAGTTGGATAATTAATAGTTCTTAAATCAGTAGCATTTACCTGTGTATGACCACCAAACAACCTATAGTATTTATCTAGTAATGTGCTGTTGAGATATACAAACAGCCCAAGTGCAACCTCTTTATTAATACCCTGTTTATTAAAATGAAAAATGTTTAGCTTATTATCAAACCCAATTAGATCAAATGGAAGGTTTCCATCATATATAGTTGCTACGATTCTTCCAATTGTCTTTCTAGAACCAATTAAATCTAGATAATCAACTATTTTTTCAAACGGGATGGTCTCATATACTGGATCAATTTTTTTCTCTAAATGAAGAGCGAGGCATTTTTCGACTGAACCAAATACAATATAGCATTTTGTTTCATCCTGCCCTTTCTCAAAAAATACTTTAGCGATCTCTATTTTAACTCCAAGAAAATTGCTTACATATATGCTTGTCGTTTTTTGTCTTTTCAGTAACTTTGAGTCGTAGTCCGTATCAAAGCCGGTTGTCATCTTCTCAATGCCTAATGCAAGCTGTTTCCAGTTCTCTATGTAAATCGTAAGTACCGTGTTTCTTGAGAGTGTCAATAAGTTTTTATTTTCATTTTCTTGATATTCATCTTCTGTAAAGTAGCATTCTTGTTTAAGAGATATATTTCCCGGCGCATCAATACGGATCTTAGCCTCTTTCGGGATCATGAAACATGAGGCCTGAAAATCTTCAAGCTCAGACAGAGCAGAGAGGCCTTTCCTAGACCAGAAAATCCCATCACTCTCTACGGAAAATAAAGAAAGAGCAGAGCCTGTTTGCATATGCCCTGATTCTCTCTCGACTTTAAGCTTTTCAATATGCTCATTTAGGCTCGCATCATCAATAGATGCTGTGCCAGATATTTCATAGGTCGTTTTATCCAGGCTTTTTAAAGATGATAGCCTTACTTTAAAAGGTTCTTTCAAAGCGATATCAAAATCATCTTCTACAAGAATTTCAGCATAGTTTTCAATTTGCAAAATCGATACGACACCATCTGTCCAATCTTCCAGCTCTTTTGCTATTTTCTTTTTCTGTAGCTGTTTTAAATAACTTTTTGCATTTTGAACAAGCATGTGTATCACGCTTATTTTGCGGCTTTCAAGATGCTGATTCATTCTTAATTCGATATGCTTAAGAAGCTCATCTGAAATCTTATCATGAAGAGTAAACTCGCAAGTATAGTCACTCGGACTATTTGTGAGATTACGAAGTTGCGCTTTTGGGCAAAAAATTGTGAGTGCTTCTGCAAGACTATGCGAAGCTATCACCTGTCTTAGTTCATTTATATCTGTTTTCATTGGGTATAAGATGTGGTGGGGTATAGCTGACTCGAACAGCTGACCTTCACGATGTCAACGTGACGCTCTAACCAACTGAGCTAATACCCCTTAATAACAAAAAAAAACTATAATTGATCGAGGTAAAAGAAGCAAGACAATCTCTCTAGAGACTTGTTATTTTATATTTGCTATTCTTCAAGACATGAAAAATCGAAAATTTTCTTACTTTCAATCTCATATCGACCTTGCCCATATGTTTTGGAAAAAACATGTGACAAAAGATGCTATTATTGTCGATGCCACCTGTGGCAACGGACACGATAGCCTGTATCTTGCAAGTGAATGTCTACACCTTGGGCATCTATTCTGTATCGATCTCCAAAAAGAAGCTATCGCTTCTACTGAAGAACGCCTTGCCTCCCTTACTCCCTCTAAAAGGGCAAAAATCACCCTTATTGAAGGGTCGCATGTGTCATTTGAGACTCTTGATTGCAATTGCGATCTATTTGTCTATAACCTGGGCTATTTACCAGGAGAAACCAAGCATATCACCACCATGGTAACTACCACGTTAAAAAGCGTTAAAAACGCCTTAAAACGTCTAAATAAGGGTGGTCTGATCTCTATCACCTGTTATCCCGGTCATGAAGAGGGTAAAAAGGAAGAATCAGCCCTTCTTTCTTTTTTTTCAGGACTCTGTCCWTCGGAATATATGCTCGTTCATAACAAATTTATGAACAGAAATTCCTCTCCAAGTCTGCTACTCGTCTACAAATCTACATAAAGTATTTATTTTAATTATTTCGCATCCCTATATCTATTAATGATTAAAAATATGTTTACCGTTTTATGGGTATGAATTAAAATATTTAGTATATTGTTATTTAAAGACTTGCGGCCTATAATAGGACGTGAGGGGTAATAGGTCCCATCTTATAAATAGGACCAAATATTTTTAGTGCCTTTTTAATAATTTTATAATAATAAAAAATAATAAGCAGTCAGGGGCCATAACATGTGTAAAATCATTGATCTTTCCTCGATGTTCGAGGATTCCTTTATTGATGACAAAATCAATAAAATAAAACGAGACCTTGATAAGGATGATATAGAAAGCCAAACACTCTTTCAGGTGCATGGAAAACTCGAATCTTTATCTGCTCGCTTAAGTAAAAACCTACAAAATATCGTGGGTTTTACACAAGATGTATATAAAAAATTTAACGAACAACAGGAAGAAATTTTTTCTCTTCTACATCTTTGTGGTACAAAAAGCTTGAATAAGCAAGTGAAAAAACTTACTGATGATGCTCTAAAACTCGAAAAAAAATGTACACACTCAAAACTATCTAATAGAATTAATGAGCTTAGAGCCGGCATGAATGACATCAACCATAAACATGCCCTATCTCTAGAAAATCGCCAGATGATCCATATGGCAAAAAAGCATCTGAACGAACTATCAGGTGAAAGAAAGCCACAAATAGCCCCAAGCGAGATGCAAAGCAGCATGCTTGAAGATCCTATCGATCTTTCCATGTCCCTTTATGAGATTGCAGGAAATCTCTATAAGGCAGATCTCGGCAACGCTTTTTGCAGCTTTAATTGTTTACCAGAAGTTACCAAAACCAAACTAAACAAAATTTTTAAGAAAAACGGTTATACTTTTGAGAATCTAAAACTGTATAACAGTTTAGACACTTTCAAAAAGCAACAATATTTCACTATCCAAACTCTTCTTGGCTACAGCCATATGCTTTTATATGGCGACTTTGAACTTATGCCAGAAGAAGAGGTCGATGCTCTTTTTTATGATTTGGATATGACTCTCATCGGAGAGAATGTAGCAGATTTATAAAAATGCTTTATTTAAGATCGCAAGAGCCTTTTTCGTGAGGATTTCGTCTCCTTTTTCCTCAAGTCCAAGATGCTCTCTTGCACCGCCCATTAGATAGAACGAGCCGCATACGATGAGAATTTGATCGTGTGTGGCCGTTTTTTTTATAGCTGTATTAAATGTTTCCTCAACATCTTCCCCAAAGCTATATTCAGAAAAACCCATATCGCTAAGGTCACCCGCTACTTTTGATGAACTAAGCAGCTTGAAATGTTCTGATTCTGGCAAATAGATATGCTCAGCAAAATCCTTCAAATAATCCAAATATTTTTTGTTGTCTTTGTGGTCTGCAAGAGCGACCATAAACCTAAGATTCTTAGACGGTAGTTTTAGTTTTACTGCTTCGATAAGCCTCCGCAATCCATCCACATTATGGGCAGCATCTAACACAACAAATTCAGGAAATTCCTCAAATCCATTTCTTTTGCCAAGGAAAGATGGGATCACCTCAAATCTTGCAGGTGGTCTGTTTCGTACAGCATGACAGATATGACTATCTGTAATGGGAAAGAAGCGAGACAACTCTTTCAATGCAACAGCTGCAATATCCATGTTYWYAWMAWCAWAAAAACNMYSMAWWMMYCATNNTRWMWMTCNKRSRWKCAWTMKWSTRYWWARYRACWTTNNTGMTSKMTTKYMWTTRAGNNGYTNKTCSYMAARCNGWCMGGAATATTCTCTTTGATTATTCCCGCTTTTTCAAGAGCTATTTCCTCTATCGTTTCTCCAAGAAAAGGAACGTGATCTTCCGCAATAGAGGTGATTATAGAAAGCACAGGATGGATGAAATTCGTTGTATCAAGTCTACCTCCAACACCCGTTTCAATGATTGCAATATCCACGTTCTTCTGAGCAAAATAACAAAAAGCGATGCATAGTAGATATTCAAAATAAATGGGTTGCTGTTTTAATTCTTTTACTGAATCAAACACGATTCTTCCATAATCTGCGAAGTCACTTTTTGAGATGTTTGTTCCATTTACCTGTATCCTTTCTGCAAAAGAGTGCACATGTGGAGATGTGAAAAGACCTACTTTTAGATTGGCAAGCTTTGCAGCTTCTGCAATCTTATGAGCAACAGTCCCCTTTCCATTTGTTCCAGCAATATGTACAAGAGCCATTTTTTTAGAAGGGCTTCCAAGCTTTTGATCCATTCTCGCACAGATATCAGGACTAAACACTGACCGCCTTGAAAGCGTTGGATTTACACTCTTCATCGAAAGATAGAGCTCGTTTAATAGCTCATCGTATGTCATTTAATACCTTAGAGGTTATTGCATCAAAAGTGTCCCTATCTACATAGGATGCGCCAAGAGGGATTTGGGGTTTTAGTTCTCCATGAAAATCTGATCCACCACTAATCAACCAACCTTTGTCTTTTCCAACATTCAACCATTTTTCATTTGCCGATCTATTAAACAAAGCATAGTAGCATTCTATGCCATCGAATGGCATTTCCAAAAGAGCTCTTAAAACACCTCCTTTTTTTACGAGATGAGGATGGGCGATAAACGCCTTTCCACCCGCCTCACGGATGACTTTGATCGTTTCTTCAACAGAAAAGCTTTCCCCTGGGCAGTAGCAACATTTGTTATCGCCAATGTAGTGATTAAATGCCTCTTTAATAGAAGCTACATAGCCTTTGTTAAGCATCACTTGTGCAATATGAGGTCTGCCAATGACTTTCCCATGGGAAGATTCTGCAAGATCTTCTTGCTTTACAGGAAAACCATGCTGATCTAAAAGTCTTAAGATTTCGTCATTTCGATTTTTTCTTCTTACTTGATGCCTTTTGCATAATTCAAGAAGAGGTTTTGAGTTAAGATCAAGATTGTACCCAAGAAGATGTACATTGGTTCCGTTGATCTGACAAGAGAATTCAACGCCTGTGCAAATCTCAATACCGAGTTCTTCAGCTTTTTCTAAAACGTCTTTTCGGTATGCCTCAACAGTATCATGATCCGTAATGGATAATCCGCTAAGACCTTTCTCTTTCGCGAGTGAAAGAAGCTCAAGCGGGCTCAGGCTCCCATCCGAACACTCACTGTGACAGTGCATATCTGCTCTAAATTCCATACAACCTACTACTTATTCAAAAGGAATATACCTGACTTCACATTCTAACTCAATATTGTGTCTCAATAAAATTTCACTTTTGACATTTTCTATCAACTGCAAAACATCTGAAGATGTTGCTCCACCCTTATTCACAATAAAATTTGCATGCTTTTCCGAAACAAAAGCACCGCCAACACTCTTGCCCTTTAGTCCTGAATTTTCAATTAAAAATCCTGCACTTGCTGCCTGGGGGTTTCTAAAAGCACAACCAGCTGATTTTTCTTTGTAAGGCTGACTATCAAACCTACGTTTAAGATCCCCTTTTTGCTTGCTTCTTGCCGTCTCCGATACACACAAAGAGAAACACCCAGAAATAATCACAAAACCCTTTTTCTGAAATATGGATGTCCTGTAGGAAAAGTCCAGCTGCTCGTTTGCAAGGGTTCGAATATTCAGTTCAGTATCAATATAAGTGGCTTTTTTAAGGACTTTAGATACATCAGAGCCAGATGCTCCTGCATTCATAAATATCGCACCACCAACACTCCCAGGGATCCCAGATGCAAATTCAAGACCTGAAAGGTTTTTTCTTGCTGTCTGAATACCAAGAAGCGCAAATGAATACCCAGCGCTTGCTGTAACTAGCATGTCTTCATATTTGATTGTTTGAAGTTTATTGAGAATCACAAGGCCATTATACCCTCTATCATCAAAAAGGACATTGGATCCTTTTCCAAGAACAAATACACGAAGCTTATGCTCTTTTGCATACTTAAGAGAAAATAAAAGGTCATCTATGGTTTTTGCTTCAGAAAAATAAGTAGCGAAGCCACCTATTCCAAAGGTAGAATATTTTTTAAGTGAGACATTCTTCTTGATGAGCTCTTGGGGTCTCGCATGTGACATCAGCGTCAAGATCGGCTCCTTTAGAGTTGTAAATGCTGTCTAAAACACCATTTACAAAACCGCCACTCTCTGGCGTGCTAAACTTTCTTGCTAAACGGACCGCTTCTGCGATCGCTACTTTTTCTGGAACGTCATCATCGAATAACAGTTCAAAAACAGCAAGTCTTAAGATCGCCTTCTCGACAGGTGATATTCTTTCGATCTCATAACCAATCGTATGCTTATCTATCAAGACATCGAACTCTTCTGCTCTTTCATGAACAAGACGAGATCTCTCAAGCGCCGATAGTGTGTTTTTCTTACTTAGTTTTAATTGCTCCATGACAAGAGGTAATAGATCCTCCGAAGCATCTGAAAATTTTGATGAAAATAGAGCAACAAGTGTCGCTTCTCTGAGCTTTTTTAATGGTACTGTCATAATAACTAAACGCTTGATTTGAACCTTGTGAAAGTATACCAAAAAAAGACTTTCATTCCAAAGCATATTGATTGAAAGAATCATTTTATATAATCTTTCTGGAAAGGTTTTTTAGTTCAGTGCTCCTCCCAATATAATTAACCAAAAATAGATACATTTCATTAATTTATAATTGATAAACCCGCCTCAAATTAATAGTTTGGGATACAATCTGTTTTTATAATATTTACTTGAAAAACAGATCCTATACTGGTAGAGTTGGATTTTAAGTGGGTTTTTTTTCATGAGAGATTTCATGCTTGGCATTTTTTTAGATACAGAAGCAAGCGGTTTAGACGCTAAAAAACATAAGATTTTAGAAGTAGCTTTTAAAATTGTTGATCTAAGTACTGGTGAAGTACAGGATAATTACGAAAGTCTTGGGCAGTTGGTGCTGCTGCGCACCTTCCGGCTCCTGCGACTGGTGCGTTACTTCG
>NVUU01000104.1 GCA_002402025.1 Candidatus Aerophobota bacterium | reverse complement strand
CTACAGGATCGCCTGGTTAAAGAACTAACTCTCAAGGGCATTTCGAGTATAGAAGCAGCAAACTTGTACCTTGTAGAGTATGTAAAGAAGCATAATGCCAAGTTTGCAGTGGAGGCATTGGATGCAGAAGATGCCCACAAAGAAGTCCTGCTCAGTCAAAAACCAGATGAGATTTTGTGTTACAAAGCAGAACGGAAACTGACCAAAAATTTAGAACTTAGCTATGAGGGAAGAATCTTACAAATTACAACAGATCGGCCAAGTTATGCCATGAGAGGGGCAAAAGTCGAAATAATAGAGAGTCTAAAAGGAGAGGTTAGAATTAAGTATCATGGAAAAGAATTGGACTACAAAGAACTTCTTGTAAAAGATCATCAAGGAAGAATTATAAACAGAAAAACATTAACCAGTGGCGCAGCCCTTCCTTCAAAAAGGATTAGGACTTGATGGTCATATCCAAGCGGTTTTAGGACTATTGTACTTTGCTAAAAATAGGACACTTGTACATTGCGCTAACACAAAAAAGAGGCGAGGAAGCTACTCAAAAAGAGAAAATCTAGAAATGGCTCTAAACGCTCACATTTGACCTGTATTGAACTTTCTACCCCTTCTAACAGAAATTTGACATCCAAGCTTACGATCGTTGATTCTAGCCCTGTTTCTGACAGCGTGATTGTGAACGGTTTCCACATGTGGGAATGTTTACAGGATTATCCGTTGCGAACAGCTTCAATGGCACATATCTTGCTAAACATCTGAAAAAGAAGTCGTGATGATTTAGGCAACTAGAGCTTAAATCAACATCTCGGATATCAAACATTTAGTAAGGAAAGAATAGATTTATGAAATTCAAACTCATTTTTGCTCTGGTGCTTTTTGCTATTGGAGGCCAAGTGTTTGCTAGTAAGCAGGAATATGTGGCGAACCTCCATGAAGGGAATAACAATTTTCTTTGGTACGAAGGAAAAATCATATTTAATCGTTTAGATCCGCATCCTGATAGAAATGTCTACCTGAGAATCAATAAAAATTCAGTCCACGTACGTGTTTTATCAAGATTTGGGACTAGAGAAGAAGACTTCAAAATTGCTGGAGGTCCAGGAGCTTCTTACAGGTGGGGTTGTGTTGTTGCACAACTGAACATCTGATACATCGTAACAAAGCCCATCAAGAAGAAACGCTGGAAGAAAAAATAGGGCAGTACATGAACTAGGTTAGTTGCCTTTCGATTCCAAAGCAGTCCACCTCTTTTTGATCAGCTCTAACGACTTCGTTATTGGCATTTATTCTGTGGAGAGATCCAACTTTTAGCAAATGAGCTGACGGGAAATGAATCACTTACGATTTTTTCTGTTGATTTTTGATTCCTCATTTCATAGCGTAGCTAATGTAAATGAACAAAGGAGGCAATCATGTCTGAATTCGATCTACTAATCGCTGAAGTAGCCAATGATTTAAACCAAGAATCTGTTGAGGAATCTTGCCAACAAACTCTCAGAGATTATCAATGTATTAATGACCTAGAGCCTGGAGGTCATCCCTTAAGAATGATCGCTTGGGATAGAGGATAAGCGTTTATGTTTAATCTGATAGGTGTAAAAGAGGTGATTGGCAACTTAATAAAAATAACCAAATCATACTCTGAAATTCCGGATAAGACATCGTTAACCTTGGCATACCGTCAGTTTCTACGTGAAATTCAACCTAAAGTTCTGAAACCCCTGGGGACTCAAACTGAGTTCTTTTGGAAAAAAGGGGACATACAAGCACTCATTGAAGTCTTTAAAGAAGAAAGCATTCTTGATGACTTTAAGAATGTTTTTGATTCAGGAGTAAAAATAGATCCTGCGATGCCTATCTTTAGGTTAAAAGAAGCTTTTAATCGGATGAGGCAAATATGTCCTTCATTTGCCAATCTAGTCGACATCGTTATTCATACATTTTTTTCTGCACAATCAAAGCTAGCTGGGGGTGGGTCGACATCGGCTGCAATTGGATGCATATGGATAGACCTCCGTCCAAAGTGGAGCACTCAAGATGTCTTAGAATTCATTATTCACGAGACAACACACAATTTGGTGTTCATTGATGAATTTTGCTTTAGACACTATAGATCGTACGAAGACGTCGCAAAATCAGAAAATTTTGCCTGGTCCGCCATTCTATGCAAGACTCGGCCTCTTGACAAAGTGTTTCACAGTATCGTTGTTAGCCTAGAAGTACTCCTTTTCAGAGAGAAAGTATTGGGACATCCCGAAAGACCGATACTACATCCTCCGACACCTATCCTTCTAGAACAAACACGAAAATCGATTTTATCGATTAATAAAAATGCACAAATTGAAAGTTTATTGACAAATCGATCGAAATTCCTGTTAAATAAGTGCTTAGATCAACTTGAAACAATAAACCCATGTGCAACTTGTGGAGCAGAACAAACGACCATTTTTATATAATCCCGCCATTGGCATAGCGATTTTTCTTCTTGTAATTCAACAAGCTATCGTTGCTTCGTCAACTCTTTGGATTACTCGTTTTATTGCAAATATCCAACAAAATGAGGTCCCCTTTATTTTTTTAGGGTTATATCTTGCTGCATTGATTCTTCCTTATTTCCCCGGCGCAGCATCTTTAGTCTTAATGACAAAAGCACGTGTACATGCAAATATTAAGTTTGTGAATGCGTTTGCTGAGGTTTACAAAGGAAAAATTGTTGAATGGGCAAATTCAAGCCAGCATTCAAAAAAATCGTCTATTTTGTCTGGCGAAGCACCTCAAGCAATCAATGGATATTTAGACTATTTTTATCATTTTTCTTCTTGTTGTCTGAATGTTTCCTTCAATCTTTTAGCCATAGCTCTAATTGTAGAACCGTTACTATTAATTTCTTATGTTGTAGGACTTAGCTTTGCTTTCTTAATTTTGAGACTACAACGAAAACGGAAAAAAACTCTTTCTCTCAGAGCACAGCAAGGGAGAATTAAATGGATTTCAATGTTGCTCAAATCATGGGACAATGTGTTACTTAATAACAGCTACAATTTTCTGATTTGGRWWMWNAYGAWMTNANCRTNARAGNCTAAASRRMTRKKMGKWNAGYRKCATTAAACTAGAGAGCTTTAGTCAAGGAGTTAGTGTTGCAATGGCTTTTACTCTTTTAGCTCCTTCCTTTTTCCTAGTGTGTTATCTTGCTGTAATTCATGTAAACGACTTTACGTGGCTAGCAATTATGGCTGTAGCCTTGCCTCGACTGTTTCAAATTCTATCTTACTCGTATGAGATGCTATTTATATTAGCTGATTTTCCAATGTACAAGAGCCGATTGAAAACCGTTATGGAACTTTTAGAACCATCACATAAAGGTGAAAGTAACCACCGTCAACTCGAAAAAAGAATTCGGTGGGATGCTATCAATGTCGATTCTAATAAGGTGTCATTATCATCAAGAGATCTATTAGGCGCCCTTCCAAAATCAGGACGGTTTACTCTTCAGGGAGAAAATGGAAGCGGTAAAACCTCCCTTCTCCTTCTTCTTAAGCTAAACAAAGGAGAATCAGCATTTTACTTGCCTGCAAAGCACCAGCTAATGTTCCAAGTATCGCATACAAGTCTATCAACAGGACAGTTGGCTACAAGTACATTAAAGGAGCTCTTAGAAAAACTTGATTCACCTATTGTACTGCTTGATGAATGGGATGCAAATCTGGACAAGAGGAATACCCAGAGCCTATCGCAACTAATCGAAAAGCTAAGTCTCAAAAAGTGTGTAATCGAATCTAGGCACTTGAGGCAGCACTAAGCCTTCTCCGTAGCAAAGCGTACTATATACCCAATACGCCTACGACAGCAATCATTCTCAAGATATGAGGATGGGATTATTGCGGAAAAGGAGGATAAGGAAGGTATTGATATACTTCAAATAAGTCCATTCCGGTCGGCTGGCCTGTCCTTGTACATGGTCTTGATCAATTTATCACCGGAATGAGCACCGCAATTACTGGAAAGCACAGAGCTGCTCTGACCGAGCAGCTGCTGCAAACAACCGGCATGTCGTCAGAATGGGCATCGTTTACCAATGATGTGTTGACTATTGGCGGGACTATGGGAGGATCGGCTACTATCCGGGCAAGTAGGTTGAGGGCTTTTCCTAGATATTCCTTGCCAACTTCAAATTCTCCAACAGTTAGTGCCTATGATCGTTTTGCTTTTGAAAAGTATAAAACCTTATTAAGAGCTCAGATGGAGAAACCCTATGTTGTCGATTCTACTCTTTAGAAATACGTTAATCGTAACTATCGCCCCAACGCAAGTATTGGTAATGGGAGTACAGCTGCTGCAATTAGGTATGAGTTAGCAACTGGGAGCAAGGTAGTTAACAAGCTGCATTCTCAGAAAGGACGAGAAATGATCAATATGTTTGAAAAATGGTTAAGAAATAATCCAACTGCAAGACCAGGAGATCGAGCAGCAGCCGAAAATATAATTAAAGATTTACGCAATGCTTTGGAAGAATAACATGGAACCAATAACAGGAGAAAGATGTATAGAATTAATGAAGGAACAATTTCCAAAATTTCCCTCTTATTGGGAAGCATACATTAGAGAACATGGAGCAGATAATGGATTGCATATTCAGATGATACCTTTTGAGGAGTATACTATAGATACTATAAAATCTAACGATGAGGCTGAAATGGAAAAAATTTTTAACTTTGTGGAATTTTTACTCTGTGATGGTGATGATGATGTGCAAACAGCGATCACGACGTCCTATTTAGAGTATTTGATGAGCAAGGATCCGGATGAGATTCAATTTGCTTCATTTGTTAAATATCTAAGGAAAAATAGCAAAGAATATTGCAGAGCTTGGGATAAATTTACAGGAGTTAAAACTAAAGGRCTATGGGAGGATTAATTTTTGGATCGATTATATAAGCCACACGCGAGTATCGGAAGTGGCAGTACTGCTGCAGCGATTCGACATGAATTAGCAACTGGGGAAAGGTATTTGGGAAACTACACTCGAAGAAAGGAGGAGAAACGATCAATGCTCTCGAAAAATGGTTAAGAAATAACCCAAGTGCAAGACCGGGAGATCGTGCTGCAGCTGGAAATATCATTAAAGATTTGCGGAATGCTTTGGGAGAATGACATGGAACCAATAACAGAAAAGAAATGTATAGAATTAATGAAAGAAAATTTTCCAAAATTCTCTTCCTATTGGGAGACGTATATTAGAGATCACGGATCGGATTTGGGAATTACTATTCAAATGCTACCTTTTTGTAAATACACATTAGATGTAGTAAAATCTAATGATGAGGCTGAAATGGAAAAAATTTTTAACTTTGTGGAATTTTTACTCTGCAATGGTGATGATGATGTGCAAACAGCTATCACGACGTCCTATTTAGAATATTTAATGAGCAAGGATCCAGATGAGATTCAATTTGCTTCATTTGTTAAATATCTAAGGAAAAATAGCAAAGAATATTGCAGAGCTTGGGATAAATTTACAGGAGTTAAAACTAAAGGACTATGGGAGGATTAATTTTTGGATCGATAATGACTGATTATCAATGGCGACTGTGGCAAAGTATGATTGATCTGATACAGCGTTACCTGAATGAGGAAACTAATGATTTCTATGACTTGGTGGGTAAACTTGAGGAAGCGTTAGATGCAGCTGATATTAAAGATAAAGAGCTTGTTAGCAAGTGGTATGATTTTTGGACCCCGCTTAAAACACGAAGGGCTGTTCAAGGAAATAATATTGATAAAGAAAAAGCTGTTAGCGCAATGTACAAGCGTCCTGTTTTTAGCAATGTACAATGGTCCTAAAACCGCTTGGATATGACCATCAAGTCCTAATCCTTTTTGAAGGAAGGGCTGCGCCGCTGGTTAATGTTTTTCTGTTTATAATTCTTCCTTGATGATCTTTTACAAGAAGTTCTTTGTAGTCCAATTCTTTTCCATGATACTTAATTCTAACCTCTCCTTTTAGACCCTCTATTATTTCGACTTTTGCCCCTCTCATGGCATAACTTGGCCGATCTGTTGTAATTTGTAAGATTCTTCCCTCATAGCTAAGTTCTAAATTTTTGGTCAGTTTCCGTTCTGCTTTGTAACACAAAATCTCATCTGGTTTTTGACTGAGCAGGACTTCTTTGTGGGCATCTTCTGCATCCAATGCCTCCACTGCAAACTTGGCATTATGCTTCTTTACATACTCTACAAGGTACAAGTTTGCTGCTTCTATACTCGAAATGCCCTTGAGAGTTAGTTCTTTAACCAGGCGATCCTGTAGCGTCTTAAACATTCGTTCTACCCTTCCTTTTGCTTGAGGGTTTCGCAGATTAAATCTATCTCTAACACTTTGAGAGCTCTTCCAAATTGAGTCAAACCTCGTGTTTTTACATTTCCTTCCTCTCGGTTAACTCTGAATACGCTAAAGCGATCACAGTAAAAACTACGTGGTCTGCCATGCATCTCAAGATACTTTTCCAAAGCTAGAAAATAGGACTCTGTTGACTCTCTTTCTACAAACTTCAAGAGCATGATGCGACTTGTCGTATCGTCAATGCAGCCTAAAAGGCAGCATTGATCACGACGTCCTTCAAACCAGTCATGAGGACTGCCATCCATTTGGATGAGCTCTCCTAACTGGCTTCTACGTGTTCTAGACTGATGGATACTAGGGCGGCTACGTCTCCTACTGGGGCAGTTGCGAGCTCGAAATTACAGTTTAGCATACTGCCTCCAATTGATTTGGACACGGGTTTTCGCTAAACTAATCTGGTTATTCAAGGAGAATTCATATGTCAGAAATAAAAGTGATCATGCCTAAAAGGTGGAGAGCACAGAGAAAAAAAGAAATTGTTCTTAGACTTTTCAAAGGAGAATTAATTGACGAGATCAGTCGAGAGATTGGAGTCGGGAGCTATCGACTTGAAGAATGGAGGCAGCAGGCTCTAACAAGTCTAGACAGTGGTTTAAAGGATCGAGAAAATGATCCATTAAAGGATGAGCTCTTAAGAGCAAAACAGAGAATTGGCGATCTTGCAATGGAAAATGAGCTACTAAAAAGAAAGGCCCTTTGAAGCTGAGGAGGTCGAAGTGAAAGCCCTTTCAACCTCCCCATCAACAAGCCAAAGATATGGGATTAAAAGAGTTTGTCTTAACTGGGGCCTCAATCGGTC
>NVUU01000103.1 GCA_002402025.1 Candidatus Aerophobota bacterium | reverse complement strand
ATTAAATACAATGGGTTAAAAACATATAAGGCATGTGATTTACACTTATCTAGTTATACTTTCGGCAACAACATCATCAATCACTTTTGGTAATACTTCATAAAGCTCTTTAAACGCAGACTCAATACCGGTCACAAGTGCGTAAAATTTGTCCATCGATATACGTCTGATATTTTTATTTGATAATGATTCACCATCTATACTAATTTTCCATGCTTTATCTTGAGAGTTTTTTTTCCAAAGAAACTCGGTCCTTTAAACTCTAGCTGAAGAGCTCCTGTCTTATATTTAGAGTTCGATCTTGTAAAGTTATAGGCACCTGCGCAAAACATAAGAAGATTTGGATCTTCGTTTTTTGATTTTAAAAAACGCTGATCATAGGTGTAGGTAATCGATGAAAACCCAGCTATTGTAAATGTAACTAAAAGCGCTGCTAAAATGTACTTCTTCATAGTATTCCAGTTTTTGGCATATCTTATGTGAAAGAATAAGAAATTGCAACAGATCCTAAACTCTTTCTCTCGCAAAAAGGCATGCTCCGATATAAAGACTTGGTATCCAAAAAAGCCACACTATAAGTGTTGGCAAAAATACAAACCCAACAAGCCCTCCAATAAATCCACCAACAATAAGAGAGACTCTATATTTCTTAATCAGCGCATATCTTGCGTTTGCATCTAGTCCTTTTAAAGACAGACTCAAATCAAGACCATCAATAAAGGAGATGTGGGCAATGGCTATTTGCGAAGCAACCATCCCAAGTGGTCCATAAATAAAAGCTGCTACGAGGCAAAGAAGGATCCAGAAGAAACGCAAAAGGATGGTTTTCTTAAAGATAATAAAACCAGAGACTAAAGCTTTATAAGAGCTAAGAGGCTCAAAGGTATCACCTTTTGCGAGGTAAACTTTTTTAAGAAGTTTTTCAAAGCAGATGTTCAAAAAGATAGGAAAAAAAATGATCCAAACAAATACAGCTGCAAACGCTGCAAGCCCAAGAGCTCTAAAAATTTTGAAAGATGTGTAGAGCCAGCTCACATCGGTTTTGGGCCAGGCGTAATAGGCAACAAGCACTCCTATTGCAAATAAAACAATCCAAGAAAATAACATTGCTAAAACTGGTAGGAACCAAAGCCTTGGTTTCGATAGAAAAAAACAAAAACCAACAAAGGGAGCGCTGTATCCTTGGATTTTTGGCTTATTGTCCATGCAAAGCCTTTTCTATCGTCTCTCTGAAAAATCCATGAAGAGCTTCAGCAACRGAAAAAATCGCCTCATCAGCTTTCTTAGATATGGGAGAGAAGTAAATAAAGGCATGCATCGTTCCTTTAAACCTGTAGTGAACAACTTTAATACCACTCTTCTTTAGTTTTTCTGCATACGCTTCACCTTCATCACGCACGGGATCACATTCTGCAGTAATAATATAGGCCGGTGGAAGATTATCAAAATGCTTGATGAAGTAAGGCGAAATATAAGGATCTTTTCTATCAGCATCAGGAGGAAAATACTGAGACTCGTAAAATTTTAGAGCTTCTTCTGTCATGAAGTACCCTTTAGCAAATTTCTCATGAGATGGAAAACTATACGTATAGTCTACAACAGGATACATAAGAATCTGAAAAGAAATTTTAGGTCCTTTTCTCTCTCTTGTAAGAAGAGTCAGCACTGTAGCTAAGTTACCGCCTGTGCTGTCTCCTGCAACTGCGATATGATCTTTGCTACCTCCAATCTCATGAGCATAGCGATGAGCAAAGCAAAGCGTCGTATAAGCATCTTCTAGAGCTGCAGGAAACTTGTCTTCTGGTGCAAGTCTATAATTTACTGAGATGACTATGCAAGAGGATCTATTTGCTATTTTTCTGCAAATTGGATCACAAAGTTCTACATCTCCTCTTACATAGCCTCCTGCATGAAAGTAAAGGAGCATAGGCAATTTTTTTGCAGGACTAGGATGATAAATACGCACAAGAAAGTCGTGGTCATCGGCTTTTATCGCTCTTGTTTCTACTTTATGTACAGGCTCTACATCCCCATAAAAAACACTCAAACGCTTTGTTGCTTGGCGCATATCATCAATGGACATGATTTCAAAAGCCTTATTGCCGGACTCTGAAACATTTTTCAAAAACTCAGCGAGTTCTGGATCTAGTAACATGATTCTCTACTTTTTTCGTTTTCTCACCTTATAGACTGCTAAAAACATCTTTTAAATATATTTTTTTTCACTCATTCGAAATCTCTATAGAAACCGACTGTTTTTTATTTAAGTTTAATAATAAAAATGAAAACTAGTTCCTTTAAATAGTTGTCTGTTTTATAGTTCCATTCGATTTTAATCTTATTAAATTCCTTATTGCTAAAACCAGGAGCGAACTATGGGAAATAAAAAGATCAAACTATTAACTTTTTCACTACTCTTATTTGGAATATTACTATCAACAAGTGCCTACACGGAATATTCTGTTTACCAGAATCAATTCCTACCCTTTTATCAACATTATCTTTCCGCTGTGCAAACAAATGGAGAGATTTTGGAAATTGATGATGGATCTTTATGGAAAGTCAATCGTTACCATGTAAGAAAAGTGATCTATTGGCACACAAATGATGTCATTGAAATTACACCAACAAATAACTATAACTACAGATCAGAGCGTTTTTATATCACAAATAAAACAAAAGGAATTTCAGTACTCGCAGAACTCTCACACGGGCCTGTATGTGACAACCCATTTACAAACCATGTGTCTTGTATAGATCGCGGAGAAGTATATCTAATGAGCGTCTCAGGACTTGAAAGCCGGTGGGTAATCGATTCCAAAGATACTCATAAACTTATTAGCTGGTTACCCGAACATGCTGTTATTATAGGGAAAGACTATAACTGGGGCAGCTGGTTTACAAGCAGTGAAGTGATCTTAATTAATGTCGAAAACAATGATTATGTAAGAGCTAGACTCTTTTAATAACCAAAGGAGAATATTATGACAACACCTACAAGAGCTCCTTATGCTGGAGCGAATCATCACCCAGTAGGACTTCTTTATCCTGGAGCGCGTCATCGCCCAGTAAGACCTCCAGAGCAAAACGGTCTACTAAGAAAAATTTCTATGTTAGCACTTTCTGTTTTCTCTTTTGTAGCTTTTCCAACGGGCTGGAACGTAGGACTTGGTTTAGCGTTTCTATTCCTCGCAGCGCTACCTTCACTTGGAGGTAGGGTTAGTCTTCCTCGTTGGAACTTTGGAAGTACATCTATGTTTCCACGAACACGTTTTAACACTTCTCCAACTATTGTGATTGCCCCACCTCCGGCAGCCTTTAGAGGGGCAGATACTAGAGTAATACACGGAGTAGGTCCTGGAAGACACTTTGGAGTTAGAAGGGGATATGTTCCTACTGGCCCAAGACACCACGTTGGCCAACATTCGCATCATACGGGAGCTGTTACGAGCCTACGCTCCCCTTTAGCACCTCATGGTGGTGGTGTTTCAACAGGACCAAGACATTCGGTTGGTTCTGTTACAACTCACAGTGCTCCTGTTACACCAAGAAGCGGGATTTCAGGCGGACAAAGACATCACGTTGGTCATAAGTAATTAATAGGGCCTGATAAACAATCAGGCCCTATTTAATTTTACACGCTTCTAAGGTGATCTTTGTCTTTTCTGATCACACTTTCAAGATGCTCTCCCTTTTTAATAAAGAAATCGATCTCTTTTTCTGTAAATGTGCAGAATGATAAATCAATAAACTGCAACCTTTCGCAGTAACTCGCAACAGAGTCAAGAGAAGCTTTTGTAAGATTTTTGCAGTTGGATACATTCAAACTTCTTATCTCTTTATGTTTTTTGATCATCTCAATAAAAGTACTATCATCAAGCAAATCACACGAAGAAAGATCCAAGTGAAGGATATATGGGTGTTTTTTTAACTCATTAAGAAGCCTTGCAGCAGAGAGTCTATTCATCTTTGAAAAATCAACAACAGTTGGTGAGTGCTTCATCTCAAAAGGAGAAAAAAGCTTATTGTCGTAAAGGCTCTGGTAATAGGTATGGTAGTTTTTTACATCTTCTAGATAACTCTCTACGATCTCAGGGTATTTGTAGGCAATGTTGGTTTGCTCCCTTGGATCTGTTATCAAATCGTAAAGCTCTACTTCTTTGGAAGACTTTGTGTAGATCAACTTGTGAGATCCCTTCCTTGTTCCATAAAACCTATATACATAGGGATTATGGAAAAACACTTGTCTATTTGCTTTCCTAAGAAGTGTAGAGCCTCTTGCATGATTTAAACCTTTTATCTTTAGCATATCCATGACAGTTGGAATAAGGTCAATCTGCGATGAAACATCATCGATGATCTTTGGCTCCTTTATGCGACCTTCTGCATAAATCAAAAGAGGTACATGGATGTTCTCTTCATAAAGATATCTTTGCTCGATGTAGTTTTTGTTATGCTCACCCATAGGGTGGCCATGGTCACCAAGAATAAAGAGTACCGTTTTTTTACTAAGGTTGTTCTTCTTTAATCTATCGATAAAGAGCTTTAGGCAAAGGTCACTATAATGCGTTGTTGTGAGATATCTCTTATAAATGGGATCAAGCTTATCGGGAAGATGCTTTAGTCTGTAACCTTTAGGACTGCTCCAAGGATGATGATTCGAGATGGTAAACATTGTTAGGAAAACAGGTTTTCCTTTCTTATCTTCCTCGGCAAGCCAGTCCGCTGAATATTTCATTAAATACTCATCATGCACGCCCCAGCTAGTAAGTTGTGCATTGGGGTATTTCTTCAGAATGTCATTTCTTCCGACGAGATTTTTGTAGCCATAGTTTGTGAAAAAAGACTGCTGGTTCTCAAACTCTAATAATCCGTTATGATGATATGTGCTCTCATAACCACTTTTCTCAAGAATATGTGCAAGGCTTATAAATGGCATATTTATCCGTGATGAAATCTCGGATGAGTTCACATCAGACGGGATCCCAAAAAGCGATGCTGTGACAGATCTTGAAGTTTTTACAGAGTTTGCATAGAAATTTGAAAATAAGATCCCTTCTTTTGATAAAGCATCAAAATGTGGTGTGACACTTTGCTCTCCTTGCAAAACTCCCACATCTTTTGCTCTCAAAGACTCCATGAACAAAAAGATCACATGAGGCCTATCAGATGTATCAACATCTACATCGCATTGCTTTTCACCTGTGAAGCCATTTGTGTATTTCAATAGGGGGTACAAAGAAGACACAGAAGAATATTTTTCATTCTGCGGGGTGAAAATCTTCTTAGAAGAAAGATTCTTCGCTTTTGTGAAGCTATATTTCCTGATAATAAGAGTGAAAAACTTTTTAAGAACCCAGACTAGCTGCGCAAAAAAAGCATTTTCTAGATGATAACAGAGCTTTTTTGGTAAGAAGATCGCACAAAAGACACTCAAAAATGATATTGCTGAATACCAGATAAAGAAAGTTGGATTTATGAATGAAAAATCCGCTGCACTCTCTATCTTATAAAACCCTATGGGAACAAAAGCAAAAAAGATCACACCAAGGGGGTACAGAAGAGCTATCCCCCTTTCTTTTGCAGAGTCCCAAAAGCATCCAAGATCGTTCGCAAATGCAAAGAAAGGAGCTTCAAAACGCAACTTTGCGCCTTTATAAAGGAACGCATCAAGCAATATATCAAGCTGGATAAATCCGCATAATATGCAGGCAAAAATAGGGAGTACAGGCTTGCTTATAAGCGTATAGCGTTTAGATAGGAATAGAAGAAGAATTTGTAAAAGAACGATTAGTGTATCTTGCAAAAATCCATTAAGTCTACATGCTACAAGCCTAAAAAAACCTCTAGAATGGTTCATTTTTGCGAATACAGGCTCAAGAATTAGCAGTCTGCTAAAAAGAGAGGGAAGGAAGAGAAACGTAAATAAAAGAATCTCTGCGAGGCTTAATTGAAACATCTTCGTAGCCTTTTATTTGAAGACACCGAACAAATCCAACAATATAAAAAGAATCAAAATCGGAGCAATGTATTTGATGGAAATTTTTATATACCAGCCGATAAAAGGATAACGAGAAAAAGCATTGCTGGTCCCCACTTTGATCTTTTCAAAGGCTTTGCCTATGCCAAGTCGCCAACCAACAAGAACTACAGCAACGAAACCACCAAGAGGTATAAGAATGTTCACGCAAGAAAACTCCATGAACTCAAAGATACTCATGTGGAAAATTGTGAAATTTTTCAAAAGTCCAAAAGAAAGAGCACATGGGATACCAAGAAGATATGACAGCGAGGCTGCAAGTACTACTGCGTGATGTCTTTTCCATTTCCACTCATCCATAAGATATGCGATAACAGGCTCTAGAGCTGATATCTGAGAAGTGATTCCCGCTAAAAATAGAAGGAGGAAAAATAAAAGAGCCATCACATATCCACCAGTCATCTTGGAAAAGATAAGAGGTAGGGTTTGGAACATTAAGCTTGCTCCTGCGTCAGGCTTTACTCCGACAGAGAACACAATGCTGAATATCGCCATGCCCGCGAGAAGGGAGACGATCGTTGAGAAAACACTGATTGGCACGCATACTGAAGGAAGACTTTCTGATTTTTTCAAATAACTTCCATAAGTCACCATAGTCCCCTGCCCAAGGCTTGTTGCAAAAAACGCCTGCCCAAGAGCTATAATGACTGATGTCGCTGTAAGTTCTCTAAAATTTGGATTGAACAAAAACTTCAATCCCTTGCCAGAACCTGGTAATGTAATGCCAAAAAAGACAAGAAAGAGAAGTACGAAAAAGAGAAGTGGCATCATCACTTTGTTGCCAGCCTCAATCCCTTTTCTAACCCCTGTAATCAAAATCCAAACCGAGATCAAAACGAAGCCTGTATAAAAGAGCATCATCCATAGTGGAGAAGCACTCGACTGGTCATAAAATGCCAAAGTCTCTTTTGCACTTGAAAAATTCGTTAGTTTTCCAAGAATACCTTCTATCAAATATCCAAAGGTTGTTCCGGCTATCACTCCATAAAAAGAACTTACTATGAACCCTGTACAAATAGTGATCACACCAAAAGCCTTCCAGGTCTTTGTTCTGCCGATTTCAGAGAATGCGCCAGCAGGACTCTTCTGAGTAGTACGGCCTATTAAAAGCTCAGAAAGAAGCACGGGGAAACCAACGAAAATCAGGCAGACAAGGTAAACCAGGATAAAGGCTGCACCCCCATTATTACCAACAACATACGGAAATCTCCATATACTACCAAGACCTACCGCAGAACCTACTGCGGCCCAGATAAAGCCAATTCTGGATTTCCAATGTTCTCTTTTCATTATCAGAGTCGTTCCATAGACAATTTAAGGACCCATATTATCAGGGCAAACGCATTAAAATTTCGATTGTAAAATATCTGCGAGATA
>NVUU01000102.1 GCA_002402025.1 Candidatus Aerophobota bacterium | reverse complement strand
TTGCATTTAGACCTTTCTTCTTAGCGTCTTCAAGAGTTAGACCGACAGTTGCTATTTCTGGATGTGTAAAGATCACAGCAGGTACTGCGTTATAGTGCATGTAGGCCTCGCCACCTGTTGCATTTACAGCGGCTACAATGCCTTGGTGTGATGCAACATGTGCAAGCATAGCTTTTCCTGTGACATCGCCAATAGCGTAGATCCCAGGAACTCCTGTTTGCAGTTTTTCATCAACATCGATCGTGCTTTTTTCTGTTAAGTTAAGGCCAGCTTTCTCGATATCAAGAGAATCCGAAACGATTCTTCTGCCGATGGAGACAAGTGCTTTATCGCACTTTATACTTGAGCCATCTTTAAGTTTAACAGTAACGCCATCTGCATTTTTATCAATGCCAGTTACCATGACATTTGTTTTAATCTCGATTCCTTGCTTTTTGAAACTAGATGTTAAAAAATCAGCAATCGCTTTTCCTTGCATAGCAACAATAGTATCCATTGCTTCTAAAATGGTCACTTTTACCCCCATTTCAGCGTAAAGGGATGCGAACTCGCAGCCGATATAACCACCGCCGATAATAGCAAGAGTCTTTGGAAGTTCTGTCATCTCCAAGATAGAAGTAGAGTTTAGAATTTTGTCGTGATCCGCAGGAAAGGCTTTGATATCGAGTGTTGTTGAACCAGAGGCTATGATGATTGTCTTGGCTCTAATGTTTGTTGCATCTTCGCCATCAATTTTTAGATCTTTTGGTCCTGTAAATTTTGCATGACCTTTAAAGATTTTTATTTTGTTACTTTTTAAAAGGCCTTCAAGAGAGTTTCTGATACCGGTTACAACAGAGTCTTTTCTCTCTTTCATTTTTGCATAATCAAAGCTCAGGTTTTCAACATGGATACCGTACTGATCTGCTTTCTTGATCTTTTGCAATACTTCTGCATTTGCGATAAGCGTTTTTGTTGGAATACAGCCGCAGTTGAGGCAGGTGCCACCAAGATAATCTTTTTCGATAAGGGCGACACTTTTATTCGACTGGGCAGCTTTGATCGCTGCTACATAGCCGCCAGGACCAGCTCCAATAATGGCAATATCAAACTCTTCACTCTTTCCCATTCAAATGTTCTCCTATCTCATTAAGAGGGTCTATCATAGCACAATTGAAAAAAAATCATTAGGAAAAACCTCTAAATATGGTAGCGTGCCAGCGTATTTCAATGGTGGCATGTTAAAGAATATTTTGCAAATCTCACTTATCTTTTTTCATATGGCAGCGCTTCATGGGATCACAACTTTTGAAGAGGCAATGGGAGATGGCTATAACCCCAAAGAGCATCGGACCTCTAAAAGGTTCCAGTCTCTTTATGAGCTTTGCAACTATGAAGTAGTTACACCTTCAGAGAAACCTCTTATTCCTAAAATCATTCACCAGATCTGGCTTGGAAGTCCTGTTCCAGAGCGTTTTAAAGCGATGATGAGATCGTGGCAAGAGAAGCATCCAGACTGGGAGTACATCCTATGGACAGAAGAAACTCTCAAAAGCTACAAGTTTCAAAACAAAAGAGCTTTTGATACTGCCTGGAATTATGGAGCAAAATCAGACATTTTGCGTTACGAGCTCGTAGAGCATTTTGGAGGGATCTATGTTGATGTGGACTTTGAGTGTATAAGGCCACTTGATCCTCTTGTTTATGCCCATTCGTTTTTCACATCGATTGGGGATTATGACTATGTGAATAATGCGATCTTTGGAGCGGCTCCCCATCATCCCATCCTGCAGAAAATTGTTAAAATCGTCTCCGTCATTCCCGATCACGAACTGACAGGATCTCCCTGGGACAATACGGGTCCAAAGTTCTTCACAAACCAGGTGTGTAGGTATCTCAAAAGGCGCAATGATGGGATCATTTATCCCATCAAATTCTTCCATCCGATGCCCAATTACCTGAGGCATCAGTACTGGAGAGGGGAGCTTTCTAGCTCTTTTTTGAGGTCTCTTTTCATAAAAGAGACCTTTGCGATCCATTACTGGGCAGGCAGTTGGCTTTAACCCCTTTATTTATAGCACACTAAGGGTTGTAAAGCAAATATTTTAATACCCGATTTAATTAAATTATTTGATATAATAATAGTTATTAATTTAATTAAAAATGGTAATACTATTATGACTACTATACAATCAGCGTCTTCTATAGAAGATGTCGTCCAAAATTATGAAAAAACTTTGCAATGCCTGTCTAATTTACATAAATTAGAAGGTCTTAATCCCCCTTCCGCGACTGCTCCTACACCTTCTGAAAAAATGCAAAGCTTGTGTAAAATCAAAAAAATTTTTACAAATGCGAAAACTACCTTCCTAAGAGATATCGGTAAGCTCTTAATGAAAACAGGAGACACCGCTTCTTTAAAAAAGGCTCTTGCGATTTTGGAAAAAAGGGAAACGACTGGAGAGTTCGCTTTCCAAGATGAAGATTTTTTCATGTTAAATCCAAGCAAAGTGAGAGCAAGTTTAAAAGGCAGAATCAAAGGGCTAGAATTTGCGGTAAAAGAAAAAGCTATAGTAGAGGTATATAAAGCCCTCGAAGCAAAAGCAGACACGCAGGTCGCAGATAATAACTTTCAAAAGCTTAAACTGAACTTTTCTTTAATGTGCTATGAAGATTCAGGATCTTTAGAAGATGCAAAGGCAATTGTAAAAGCTGATGCTTCTTTAGATTTTAAGTTGGCGAGTTTAGAGTCAAAAGAAGAAAAGGACTCTTTTAAAGAGTTTCTTGCTCTTCATAAAAAACATCTTACTAAAGCTAAAGCTCAAGTTCGCATCGATGAGATCCAAACTAAAGCTCTTGCTAAAGTGAAAGAAGCTACTTATGTCACAAAAGATGTGGCAAAGGCGCTTGCGGATGTAGAAAAAGTCACCCCTCTTTTTGATAGGTACACAACATCTGAAACAACAGAGCAAGATGAAAAGATAAAAGCTTCTCTTGCAGTTAAACTACAGGAACTACAAGAGCGAGTTGCAAAGTTACAAGATGTTGATGCAAGATCAGAAGGGTCCAAARGACCAACAAGTCCTGTAGAAATAGAGAAGCARTCAGAAGCGCTAAATGTACTCACTTTAGCAGACCAAGTAACAARTCAGCATACTACGTGGGAACAAAGCTTAAAAGAAGCTTCGAAAGAGTACATCCTTGCCTATCTTGATGAAGAAATCACACTCAGAGAAACAGCATTAGATCTTGATCTTACAAATGATCTTCTAATCAAACGTCTTGCGCATGTTCAAGATGTAAAGACAAGAGTTGAGGCTTTTGATGCAAGAGCAAAAAGAGCTATTGAGAAATTAGGATCTGATACAATACAAAATAGACCGATTGCAATTTTTGGATAGCTTCTATTAAACCGGTTTAATTTTCTTTTCATTTTTTCACACTCCTGCTATGTCTTATGAGGTGGGAGTGTTCTTTTTGTGTACCCCTATGTATTAAATCTAGAAGTAATGTGATGAAATCATTATGCTTTAGGCATACGTCAGGGGAAGGCTTTTAACGAATATGTACATGCAGAAAAAACAAAAGATGTGTTGGAACTGTGATGGGAATGTTTCTGTAGAAGCTCTCTATTGTCCTTATTGCGGCTCTGATCTGCATTCCCATGAAAAAGCAAAAGAGCATGCAATGATGGGAAGCGCGGCTGCAGCGGGTCAATATGGACATGAGACGCCGCTTGATACGCAGAACCTATCTTCTCTTTACAAGCCGCCTTATTCCCCAACGCATTCTGGTTTTGGTGTTCCAAGTTATCAAGAACCGCAGCAAGAGACGCCTGTTGAAGAACCAAGCAATGAGTACTACTATCCAAATACACCTGATGAGCCTGTGTATCCAAGAGAACACCCTCATGTAAATACGGGTTATGAGGAAGTAGAGGAAGTGAAAAAAACAGACGTTGGCATCTGGCCGCTTCTCTTCCTTGCAATTGGAGTCAACTTGCTAACTCTAGGACTTCTTTTATTTTTCTTTGCTGATCAGGGAAGGGTTGTTCTTGAGTGGAACAGTTACTTTTGGTTTGTGTACTGCATACTTTCTATTCCACTACTTATGTTCGGCTGGAAACTTCTTCAAGCAAGTGCGCCTGAAGAATAAAGCCATTCTTACTTACTATCCAAATCTTACTTTTTGCTACTGAAGACTAATGCCTCTTTGTGTTTTACAGGAGAGAACTGCTGAAGATTGTTTTAGTGGAAGCAAAAAAAAGAGCAGTTTTTACGCTGCTCTTATATCTTATGAGTGTTGATCGTCTTCCGTGAGAAGCTTTTGCTTCGGGTTGTAAAACTTTGGAAAGTTGTGTGACTGCAGTCTTTGTATAGACTCTTTTAGCTGCCGGGCTTGCGGCGGGATCATCTCAAACTTAAAGAGTGAGTGTGCGATCTCTACCTTTAGCTCGGTGCTAAAGCTATCAAAGAGCGTAAAAGCTTCGTGCTTGAACTCAAGAAGAGGATCTTTTTGACCCACAACTCTTAGGTTTACGTCCGTTCTTAAATGATCAATCGCAAGAAGGTGCTGTTGCCAGTGTCTATCGATGTGACCAATAAGAAGGCTTTTTATCACTTCTTCAAGAACTTGTATCGGATCTACTTCTTTACCTGCATTGGATTGCACAGCGGCAATGATCTCAGCTTCGTGATCAAGTTTCTTTTTAAAGGCATCTAGGATCGTTTCTATTGCCTTTGTTTTGATCTCATCTACTGTGATGTAGTCATTGTCATAATCTTTCGATTCTGCGCTTACAGGGAAGTTTGAAATGATCCAATCTACAAACCCAATAGCATTCCAGCCCATAGGATCTGATCTTGAAGAGAAAAACTCTTCGACCTTTCTCTCGCAGATACTGTCCATGATGTCATAGGTGACATCAACAGGTGTTTTTGTAGAAAGAATATCATTTCTAAAAGTATAGATCTCTTGACGTTGCTTGTTCATGACATCGTCATACTCAAGGGTGTGTTTACGGATAGAGTAGTTACGCTGCTCGATTCTTTTTTGCGCTGTTTCTATAGACCTATTCAAGATAGGAGCTGAAATAGGCTCWCCTTCTGGCGGTCTAAATCTTTGCAAGAATAGAGTAAGTTTTGGAGAGGTGAAGAGTCTCATTAGAGAGTCTTCAAACGATACGTAGAACTTTGAAGATCCAGGATCTCCTTGTCTTGCACACCTGCCTCTTAGCTGTCTATCAATACGTCTTGATTGGTGCCTTGTTGTTCCGATAACATGCAAGCCGCCAAGCTTTGCAATACCTTCTGCGAGCTTAATGTCAGTACCCCTGCCWGCCATGTTTGTCGCAACGGTGATTGCGCCATTTTGGCCAGCATTAGCAATGATCTCAGCTTCTTGTGCGTGGTTCTTTGCGTTAAGTACGGTGTACGGCAGCTTGTTTTGTCTTAAGATTCTACCAAGCTTCTCAGAGATCTCTACAGACTCTGTACCGATAAGGATCGGTCYTCCTGTAGCGTGGATCTCTGTGATGTCTTTTATAAGAGCGTTGTATTTCTCACGCTCTGTCATGTAGATCTCATCGTCTAAGTCATTTCTAACGCATTTTCTGTTTGTCGGGATTTCAAGAACATCGATTTCGTAGATTTGTTTAAACTCGTTTGCCTCTGTCATAGCAGTACCTGTCATACCGGCAAGCTTGTCATACATTCTGAAATAGTTCTGCAGAGTGATCGTTGCGTAGGTTTGCGTTTCTTGCTGGATAGGGACATTTTCTTTTGCTTCGATAGATTGATGAAGCCCGTCAGAAAATCTTCTTCCAGATTGCGGTCTGCCTGTGTTCTCATCAATGATGACGATTTNCTTGTCATCGATGATGTAGTCCACATCTTTTTCCATAAGAAGGTGTGCGCGAAAGAGTTGTCTTAAGTTGTGTGCACGCTCTTTTCTTTTAGAATCTTCTTCACGTATTTCGACTTTCTTCTGCATGCGATCTTGATCATTAAACTCTTCGTTTTGATCGATCTTGGCATATTCATGCCCAAGATCAAGCATGGTGAAGTCATCATTGCAATCTTTGTTCGCATCATGGTTTGACCAGCACTGGATCCCTTTGTCTGTAAGCTCGAACTCTGAGTTTCTTTCATCAACGATGATGTAAAGCTGCGCTAAGGTTTCTAAACGCTCTTCCTTGTTTGGATCTCCATGGAAATATGTTTCCCACTTATCGATCTCAACGCGGATATCTGGATGTTCTTTTAAACGTTTTAAGACTTTGTTCTGGGGTGTACCTTTTCCAACAAGCCAGGTTTTTTTATAAGCTTCTGTGATTTCAGCATCTTCTTTTTTAGAAAACTTTTTCTTTTCTTCTGATTCGTTTTCTATAAGAAGACCGAACTTATCTAAAGTCTTGCGAGCGTCTGTTGCAAGCTTGTTACAATAGTCTCTTTGCGATTTTACGATGTATGAGACAGTTCCTTTAAGGACGTCATACATCTGTCTTGAAGAAGAGGAAGGTCCTGAAATAATAAGAGGTGTTCTTGCTTCATCAATTAAGATGGAGTCGATTTCATCGACGATCGCAAAGAAATAACCTCTTTGGCACTGCTCGTGCATGTTATGTGCCATAGAATTATCTCTTAAGTAATCAAAGCCGAACTCAGATGAGGTTCCATAGACGATGTCTGCTGCGTAAACCTTCTTGCGTTCTTGAGGTGGGATTTGAGATGTCAAAGATTCTACGGTAACTCCAAGCTTTTTAAAGATAGCTCCAATCCATTCGCAGTCACGTCTTGCGAGGTAATCGTTAGTGGTAACGAGGTGAACAGGTTCTCCTGATAAGGAGTTTAAGAAAAGAGGCATCGCGGCGGTTAGCGTTTTTCCTTCTCCTGTCATCATCTCGGAGATGGAGCCGTAATGCATTGAGATGCCACCAAGGATCTGCACATCGTAGGGGATCATATCCCACTTCTGCGTGTAACCTGATACACGAAACTCAGACCCAAAAAGCTGTCTACAAGCAACCTTTACAAGGGCATAGGCTTCAGGAAGTAGACTGTCAAGGGATGCTCCCTCTTTATAGAGTTTTTTAAGAGCGAGAGTTTTTTCTTTGAGCTCGTCTTCATTTAAGTCGAGTAAAGGCTTTTCACATTCATTCACTTTGTGAACGATTTTCCAATATTTCTTCAAAATGCGACTTTGCGCCGTACCAATAACTTTTTTAAAAAGACCTAGCATGTACCTGTATCCCTTACTCGTTGAAAGATCGTAAATTTTATCTTGATAGATAAGTATTAATTTTCGTTCTTATTTTAAAGGATTTTTGATTAAAATGGTAACTTTAATCACTCCAGATTTTCTGGAATTACGAGCGTATCCCGGTAGATGGCAAGAATCTTTTATTTAGATAGAAAAACAAAAAAAGTCGAAGAAGAAAAAGTATACGGTAAGTTTTTTATTGAATGCGCTTATGGCAATAAATTTATCACAAAACCATTAAAAAAATATTTAATGCCTTTTCTTACTAAATCCCATTGGTTCTCTCGCCTTTATGGCTGTATGCAGAAGATGAAAACAATATTTGGGTTGAAGTAAAATCATATCATCCAATTGAAACCGCTGAAGCATTAGAGGATTTATTTATACTTAGTGGAGTGCAAAAGGATGAATTGGTTACTTGTGATAGTTCAGA
>NVUU01000101.1 GCA_002402025.1 Candidatus Aerophobota bacterium | reverse complement strand
AAAAGAGAAGAAAGAAGCTTGAGAAGCAAAGAAGTTCTATGCAGGTAGGCGCAAAAGTCACTGCAATGGGTATCATCGGTACTGTTGATAAAATCGAAGAGAAAACTGTTATTCTAGAGATGATTGATGGTTCTAAGATTGAAGTGATCAAGCAAGCGGTTACGGATGTTGTACCAGACGAAAGCAAGCAAGCTGACAAGAATATAAAAATCCCGACTTCTTGAAGTAAAGACTTCATTGTAGTTTGTAGCTATTATAAGTTCATAAGCACTACCAGAAATGGTGGTGCTTTTTATTTGCTAAGTTCTAAGAATTTACTCGAATTGTATTATACAATCGTCGGTAGAACCATCAGATAAACTAGGAATTGGCCTATCAGGATCTTCCTCAAGCAAGCTTAGTGGGAGTGTATCTTCCTGGCTGTGCGTAGAAAAAGGAGCTCTTACTGGAGCTGTTTCCTCTTCTTGTATTTCTCTTATGCTTGCGATCTCTCTCTGAATCTGTTTTACAAATGCGACCACCTGCTGAGCAGTGTCTAAAAGACCCATGCTTTCTTTTGTTTTGATTTGAGCAGTATAGTTAAGCTTCATTGCCTCAGAGATCGTCTCGCTATCAAAATAGCTTAAAAGAGCTACTGATAGTGCTGTGGTTTGTTGATATGCTTGATCTTTTTCAGATAAGGATCCTTTAGAACGTTTTTGCTCAAGCCTTTGTAATTCTTCTTTATATAAGATGTAGTCAGTTTTTAGTTGAGCATGTTCGTGATCTAAAGATTGACTTGGGAGTGGTTCTGCTAAACTGATGCCTCGGCTCTGGTGAGGCTCGAAGTCCCGAATGTTTCCCAGCCAACTTTTTTTTTATGTTCTACAGGAGTACCTGCATCAAAAATAAATGCATCACCACCGTCTGAAGTTGGGGTGCTATATATGCTATCTGGAGTGTAGGAAGGTGCGTTATGTATTCTTAAGCGTTCTTCCTGTAGTGCATCATGCCACTGCTGATATAAACTTCTTTTGCTCTCGTTAAATCCAATATCGTTTGCGAGTTTTTTAAGGTACATGACAGAGCGGCTTATGTATCTTGGATCCCAAGATGCGATTAGAAGGCCATTACTAACAGCATGATCAGTATAATCTGTAACTTCTTTTGCAATTCCAGATTCAAAGCCTGCTGGGCGTATAGAAGCTGAAGTATGAGTTCTACTTTGAACTGCTTCTCTGCGTTTTAATTCAGCATTGATATTTTTAAGGTCTGCCTGTGCTTGTTCCGAGTCTTCTTTGCTTGCTGGTTGTCCTCTCAAGAATCTTTGCGCTTCCTTTGCGGTTTTATCTAGTAGAGTAGTTGAAGCAGCTCTGATGTTCGCAAGAGGATATAATCCTGCCTTTGGCGCTGCTGTATGCTTTGCTGCAGGATGAAACCCAAGCTCTGCATCTGTTGGCGGAGCCATTGGATGCCTTGGTGCGAATGGAGTTGTAATTGGTGCTGTATGAAACCTTGTTTCATACATCGGAGGTGTTTGTGCATGGTGAGCAGTTGTATGTGCGCTACGGTAAGGGGGCGCATGCTGTGGCATTGGATGCGTCCTTGATGTATGAGGAGCTGCGTACATAGGTGCTGCACCGTGGTGGCGCGCTACCCTGTGTCCGCTATGGAATGCATGTGCCGGATGTGCTTTTTCTTTTTCACGTGCAGCAACAAGCTCTACTTGTAATTGTTTGTTATGAGCCTCTAGCTCTAAGAACTTTTCTTTTTGTAAACGCGGCTCTTTTGGTAATCTTAACAAGTCATCAATTTTTGCCATTTCTGCGTTCACAAGAGCAAGAGCGTCTTTTTTAATTTTTAACTGAGGGGTGATTACCTCATCATAGTATATGCGGTTACGCCCTAAGACTCTGTTGTAGTTCAGCCAGCCTGGAGCGTAAGTTTTCTCTTCTACTTCATAAGTTGCGATCTCAGCTTCTAGCTCTTTTTGCGATCTTCCAAGGTTCCCTTTAAGAAGAAGAAGCTTTTGTGTGTTGTCCACATAATGCTTAGCAGCGCCTTTAGTAACGAGCTCCTCTGCTTCTCTGTGAGCTCTGCTTGCAGCCTCGTGTGCTGCTTGTTCTCTTTCAAGAAGTTTCAAAAAGACAGGATCGTGCGCTCCATGCATTCCAAGCGGGTTTGTCCCGTGGATATTAGCAACTACGCCACCATCATCTGGTGTTGATTGTGGAGGTATATAAGGACTTTGGCCTTGTGGAGGATACATCATCGGCCCGCCCATCATCGACGGCATCATCATAGGATATCCCATCATAGGCATCATTGGATGCATCATCTGTTGAGGCATGAATCCACCAGTGTGCCCTGGAGGATGAGCCATAGGCGCTCCGCCATAAAGTGGCTGTTGTGCGGGCATTACGCTCGGTGCACTAAATGCTCCATGAGTGGATGCTGCATATGTATGAGGAGCAGAAGCTCTAAATGTAGCTTCTCTTTCTTTTTTAGCTGCGTGCACAGGAGCTAAAACATCCTGTGAGATTTTATCTGTAAGTTTNAGAGATTTACCTGAGCCTGATACGATATAAACATCACTACCTTGTACGCGAACCCGCAGGTTAGCATGCTCGCCGATATTAAAATGTTGAGTGAGCTGTCTTCTAACGCTATCTTGTTCCATGTATTTATAGACACGGTCAATGATCGTTGCTTGGGTACCTTGATCGAGGTCTACAGAGCCATGTTTCCCAGCTACGGCATGTACTGCAGCATTAGGATCTCTCTGATAGGTGATGTAGCTAGGTATTCCGGTCATAGGTTTTGGCCTGGTTTATTGTATAAATTCGCCTTTTAAGTAATTATTATAATATATAATTATTATTTAAATCAAATYATTTATACTAAGTTACTTAATTAAAATAATGTTTATATAGTTTAGAACGGTGGTTAAGTCAGAGAATAGGCGAGAAAATCACGGTGTTTTGCATAAGTAGACTAATATAAGCTATTTATGTAATTTTGAAAGAAAATGGCATTTCGACGAAAACAGCGTCTGGATCAAGGCTTTTTAGCTCGCAAACCTTGTCATATGATGGTGGATCAGTCCTTCCATGAGTAAGGCTAATAGGCACCTCTAAATAGGCCTCATCAGGGTTAAAAGGCCTTTCTGGCTCAGTATAAGGTGGCCTGCCAGCATGGCGAGTGAAGCTAAGCGGAATTCAAGGTATGTGTCAGGTGCTGCCGTACGCGGTATTGCCGTGAGTTGACAGATTTTGAAGATCTGAGCGTCTAAATATGGATCAAATGATCCATATTGATAGATCTTGGTCTTTCTTTGGTATGCGCTCTCAAGATATATCCCCGTAGGTTCTACATGTACTTTTCCGCTAAGAGATCCTCTTGGGGCAACTCTCATAAATGCAGGGGAGTTTGTGAGCTCATGCATAAGTTGAGCGACTGAGGGGTTAAGGGAAACTCCTTTTTCTATAGGTGCTACGTTGCTTAGCGTATAATGACTGCATGGTTGTCCCATGTACTGCATAGGTACTTGTTGCTGGTAATATGGTTGATAGTACCCGTATGGAAAAGACATAATTCACCCTTTTTATAAATCCCTTAATAAATCGAGGATTATAACATTGTTGTTTCTAATAATGTACTAAATTAAAGAATACATAATAGTAAAAATTATACTAATAGTTACGGGGTGGCGTAGAGTCTTAGAAGCATAAAAAAAGGCCGCGATTTGCGGCCTTTTCCTTAAAGTGTTGCTTTTTCTGCAAGCCTCTCAAGCACTTCCGAGGAGCGCTTGATAAAGTTTGAGAACTGACTTGGATCAAGCTCTTTCTGCGAGAGAAGAGAAAGATCGTATATCTGTTGTGATAGCTCTTTTGCGAGGTTCTCATCACTGTTTTGCAGATTATAGATCGCCTTGATCAGCTTATTGTTCGTATTCAAGATAAGCGTTCTTTTTTGAGGGAACTTTCCAGCATCCGCATGCGTCATAGCAAGATAATCTCTCATACGTCTTGATTGCTCATCAATCATGATAAAAGCTGGGAGATGATCAGAGGATAAGCTTTTTGCCTCTACATCAAGCATATCATCAGAAAGAAGTGTTTTAAAAGCGTCTGCCATCTTAGTGGCTTCTGTTTTACCCTCACTATCAAGAAGAGAGTCTTCTTTCTCTTTGTTGATGAGGTTCTCATCGAGTGCACTATCGATCCTTTGGAATTTTGTAGAAGGGTCTTTACCTTCTAGAAAACTCATAAGAGGAGAGTCAATAGAGGAAGAAGCATATAGTACCTCTATGCCTTTATCCTTGTACATCTCGAGGAAATGAGAAGTATGCCTCTCATCTGTTGTATAGAACACTTTATCTTTGTGTTTAGACTCGCAGCGCTCTTTGTAATCTTTGATCGATGTCCAAGCATCACTTGTGTTCTTCCAAATGAGAAGATCTTTTGATCGTTCATAGAATTTTGTGTCTTGCAAGATCCCAAGCTTTAAGATGGTCTCAAAGTTAGAAAAACTCTCTGAGTATTTTTTGAAATCACTTTGATAGAGACTTGCAAGTTTGTCTGTGACTTTCTTTGCGATGTGAGTAGATAGAGCTCTTACAGTCGCGTCCACTTGTAGATAGCTTCTTGATACGTTTAGAGGGATATCTGGGCTATCTAGTGCTCCTCTTAGTACCATGAGGTAATCTGGGATAAGATCTTTCACATCGTCAGATACAAAGACTCTGTTGCAATACAGATGGATGTTTGTCTTTTGAAAATCAAAGCGTTTTGTGATCTTTGGAAAGAAAAGGATCCCTTTTAGGTGGAATGGATAATCTACATTGAGATGGATCCAGAAGATAGGATCTTCTTCCATAGGATATAGGTGTCTGTAGAGTTTTAGATACTCTTCGTCTTTCACATCAGATGGCTTTCTTAGCCAAAGAGGCTCTTGATCGTTTACTTGGGTATCATTTAAAAAGATAGGGAAGGGAAGGAAGCTGCAATATTTCTCAAGGATTGCTTTCAGTTTCGCTTCTTCTAAAAACTCTTTGTTCTCTTCATCGATATGAAGAGTGATATCACACCCTCTTGTTTTTTTCTTGGATGCTTTTAGATCATATTCTGATGAGCCATCACAAGACCAAAGGGCAGGCTTTTCATCCTTWTTATAGGAAAGCGTGTCGAGCTCAACATGGTCACTCACCATAAAAGAAGAGTAAAACCCAAGGCCAAAATGACCAATGATTTGGTCTTTTTCGGAGCCTTCTTGATATTTTGACATAAAGTCTTCAGCGCCAGAAAAAGCAAGTTGAGCAATATATTTTTCAACTTCTTCTGCATTCATCCCGATCCCAGTGTCTGTGATTGAGATTTGAGAAGCTTTTTTATCGATTTTGATCTCAATTTTGAGTTCTTCATCTTTGAAGTCAATTTCGCCCTTGTCTCTCAAAATCTTTAGTTTTGACATCGCATCACAAGAGTTAGAAACAAGCTCTCTTAAGAAGATGTCTTTATCGGAATAAAGCCATTTTTTGATAATGGGTAAAATATTTTCACTATTGATTTGCAGTGATTTTTTGGTCATGGAGATTCTCCTAAGAATAATTCTAAATAATCAGTGTATTATAAGAGATATGCTCTTTTATTGGGAATTTGAAAATAACGCGATAAAATTCACGATCCCAGCTTCTTGCAAAACGATTACGATGATGGCCGCGGGCACGATAAACCTCACGAGAAACAGCCATATAGGGAACCATTTTGACCAGATAGTAGAGCCTGAAGTAAATTCTAATTTTACATCGCCCTTTTTCAAGATCCACCCAATGAAGATTGTTGTGAGAAGACCAGCGAGCGGCATCATCCAACTTTGGGTGATGTAGTTCATGGTATCAAAAAAATCCTTTCCATAAATTTCTTTCCAGTTAGGAAAAAGGGTCTTAGAACCAGATAAAGCACTTGGGACACCAAGCATAAATGCGATACTTGCCGCGATGATAGTGGCTTTTATTCTTGTCCATTTGAAGAGTTCTATTAAGTTTGCAACAAGCATTTCAAGCAGTGAAATGGAAGAGGTTAGTGCTGTAAAGACGAGAAGTAGAAAGAATACGGTAGAAATCACAAGGCCGCCAGGAAGCTGGGYAAAGAGTACTGGCATCGTCTTAAAGGCAAGTCCCGGGCCGCCCGCGGGTGCAAAATTAAAGGTAAATACGATAGGGAAGATCATAAGAGCTGCCATAAGAGAGACAAGAAGAGTCATCATGGTTACGATTAACCCATTTTTTGCGATGTCTTCTGTGGACTTCATGTAGCTACCATACGTTAGAATAATACCAAGTCCAACGCTCAGGGTGAAAAAAGCCATTCCAAGGGCGTTTAAAACTCCATTRGGGGTAAGTTTGCTAARGTCGGGGTAGAACAAGAATGATGCCGCTTTTGAAAACCCAGGCATCGTTGTTGCGTAGATGAAAAGACCTATGAGGATCACAAATAATGCAGGTGTTAAGATTTTTGACCAATACTCGATCCCTTTTCTCACGCCAGATATGACAACACCAACATTGATCAGTATGAAGATAAAGAGCCAAAGGATGTTCACATCAGCAGATGTGAACAGAATATCAAAAACATGTTTGATCTGTTCGGGTGATTTCCCTTGAGAAAACTGCGTGAGTGACATCAGAACGTAGCTTAAACACCAACCAGCAACGACACAATAGTAGGATAAAATAATAAAGCAGCTGATTAAATTCAGCCATCCAAGAAGTTTCCAGTTGCCTTTACCTTTGCTAAGGTCGGCATACGCAAATACAGCAGCTTTTTGTGCTTTTCGTCCGATGACAAGTTCTGAGATAAAAAGAGGAAAACCAATAACAAAGGTAAAAATGACATAGAGAAGAACAAAAGCTCCTCCTCCGTTTTCTCCTACTGTGTAGGGGAATCTCCACACACTTCCTATTCCGATCGCAGATCCAGCGGCAGCAAGGATAAAGCCTAGTCTGGACGTCCAATGTTCTCTTTGTTGTTTCATAACTTGTAAAAACTTCTTTCTCTTTTTTCCGAAGATCCTTAAGTTTTTAGCATAAAAACGAACAAAACACAACAGTTTACAGGGCAGGATTGGAAACCCTTTTCTTGCCAGTGAATATAAAAGAGAAAAATAAAATCAATGTTTGAAAATCTAAATGTGAATCCGACTCTTATATTCATAGCGATCTTAGCGTTTATTGTGGTAGGGGTTCTTCTTTCCGTGATGATTCTTGTGACAAAATCATATTTGGTAAGTACTGCTCCTTGCAAAATCACCATCAATGATGATCCTGCTATGACCAAAGAAACATCAGGAGGATCTACCCTTCTTGCTGCTCTTTCATCCCAGAACATAGCGATACCTTCTCCTTGCGGCGGGAAAGCTACTTGTAAGCAGTGCAAGGTACAGGTGACAAAAGGAGGGGGAGAGCCTCTTGAGACAGACAAGGGAACCTTTTCTCCAAAAGAGCTAAAGCTTGGATGGAGACTTTCTTGCCAGTGCAAGGTGAAAGAAGATCTTTCGATTAAACTTCCAGAAAATCTTTTGGAGCTAAAGATGATCCAAGCAAAGGTTATATCGAATGACAATGTGGCAACGTTTATTAAAGAGCTTGTTGTAGAAGTAGAGGAAAACTCCATTGTGTACCAGCCGGGGGATTATCTTCAGTTTTATGTAAAACCTTTCAAGAC
>NVUU01000100.1 GCA_002402025.1 Candidatus Aerophobota bacterium | reverse complement strand
GAGTGAAATTTTGTAAACTTCTTTTATGCTTTTGTCAGAGCAAAGTATAAATGTCCCATTCCTGCAAAGTTATAGGCAATGTTGACTGCTCCCGAACAAGTGATAAAGCTTCTTGATAGGGTTCTTCATGACGATTCTGAAATCTATCCTTTTTGCGATTATAGGTTTTATATCTGGCAACACCTTGTACTAGTGAAGCATTTACGATGAAGCCAAGGTCGAACCATTGCTCGTTTCCATCTAAAAATATTATTCTAAGGTCAAGTTCAGTATTTTTTATAGGGTGATGATTTAAAAAAACTCTTAATTTTTTATCGTTATTAACTCTGTTTAGATATTCTTCAGCGCATCCTACAAGTGTTTTTCTTGCGTTTTTTATGACTGGAAAAGGCGATGTCAAGGTTGTATATGTTCTGAAAGTTCTCCTCCTCCGTAGTAGGTAAGTTCGTACTGCTCTTCCATATCCTTTATGTACTTCTTCATAAACTCCTGTAGATATTGTGTATCAACAGAAGCTGCAGTCTGTGTTAGGGCCTTCGGTTTAGAAAAGATGGTATATGCACCAGATAGAGCTTCTTACCCTTTGGATAAGAAGCTACGGTTGGACAGCAGAGCGCTAAAAACTTTTAAAATTAAGGATTATGCCCATTCTTTTTGCAAGAGAAAACTTTATCTTTTTGATTTATAGTTAGATAAACTCGTAACTCAGGTTAATAAGAAAGACTCGGGATATAGCTATACAGCTCTTTAATCAGTGCGTTAAGTAGAGAGCATTGTTTTGAGAGTTTTTTCGCAGAAGAAAAAGCTTCATCAAGTAATAGCTTTGCCTTTTCTTCCGATTTCTGAATGCCTAACATGGAAACTGTCGTAGCTTTTTCTTTTGCAAAGTCTGATCCCATTTTCTGAGAAGGCTCGTCGAGTAGATCGTCAATCACCTGGAATGCTACACCAAGAGCTCTTCCGCAGCTTAAAAGCGCTGCTCTGTCCACTTTTGGAACATCTGCAAGAATGCCGCCAAACTCAAGGCACGCTGTAAAGAGAGCTGCTGTTTTGTGTAGGTGCATGAAATGCAGCGTATCCCATCCGATAGATTGCCCTTCTGAGGCAAGATCAACAACTTGTCCACCGATCATACCTTTTGCACCAGATCTTTTAGAAAGGATCGTAATAAGATCGAGTTTCTGGGAGTTTGAGAGTTTCGCAGATGTGGTTATGATCTCAAATGCATAGGTAAGTAGAAAATCTCCAGCTAAAACAGCGAGGCCTTCTGGGTATACTTTGTGGAGAGAGGGACGTCCTCTTCTTAAATCATCGTTATCCATGCATGGAAGATCATCATGGATGAGTGAGTAGGTATGGATCATTTCTATTGCGCAGGCAGGATCAAGCCCGAGTTGCAGAGGTGTCCCATAGCCGTGAAGGATAGAGAGAACAAAAAGAGGTCTTAGTCTTTTGCAAGGAGCAAGCAGGGAGTATTTTGCGGCTTCAAAAAGTTCTTTTTGAGGAAGCGGTTTAAAGTCAACAAGCTCATTTAACCTATGATTGATTAAGCTTACGTAGGTCTGCTTTAGTAGCTTTGCGTCGCTCATATTGTTATCTTTGGGATCCCGATTGCAAAATAATTAAAACCTTTTTTGCTCATTTCGTTTGTGCAAAATTGGTTTCTGCCATCAAAGAGGGCATTCCCTTTCATCTTAGATAGTATTTCATCAAGATTTGTGACTTTAAAGTGGTTCCACTCTGTGATAAGAGCGATGGCATCTGCTCCTTCTGCTGCGTGGTACTCATCTTGGCAGAAGGTGATAGATCTCAAAGATCCAAGGTGAGATTTAGCATTGTCCATTGCAGCTGGATCATAAACCCTTAGAACTGCTCCTTGCGCTTCAAGCTCATGGATAAGGTCAAGGGAAGGAGCTTCTCTGATATCGTCTGTGTTTGGTTTAAAAGAGATGCCCCAGACCGCGATTGTTTTTCCCTTTACGCCGCCGTTTTTTTCAAAGTAGCTATGGATTTTTTTAGCAATCAGTTTCTTTTGATTTTCGTTTGTTGCTTCAACAGCGTCGAGCATGGGTGTTTTGTAGTTTGAGTGTTTGGCTTTTGCTCTAAGAGCTCTTATGTCTTTTGGGAAACATGAGCCACCGAATCCCGCTCCTGCGTAGAGGAATTGAGAACCGATTCTTGAATCACTTCCGATCCCTTTTCTAATAGACTCGATATTTGCTCCAAGCTTTTCACAAAGGCCTGAGAGCTCATTCATAAAGGAGATTCTCGTTGCAAGCATTGCGTTTGCTGCATACTTTGTCATCTCAGAAGAGCAATGGTCCATAAAAAGGATATTATCGTCTTTGATCCCAAAGGGTCTGTAGAGATTATGGATCACGGTTTTGATCGATGCTTTTTCGCAGCCAACGATTATACGATCAGGATTCATACAATCGTGTATTGCGCATCCTTCTCTTAAGAACTCTGGATTAGACACAACATCAAACTCATATCCTTTTCCAATGCTATTTAGCTTGTTTTGTAGATGCGTTTCTACATGCTTTGATGTTCCTGGAGGTACTGTGGATTTGATAATAATGAGCTTATAACCATCAAGGGCTTCCGCAAAAGAATCTAATGCTTTGTTGAGGTATTCGAGGTTTGCGCTGCCATCATCTTGTGAGGGTGTTGGAACGCAGATAAAAGCAACTTCTGTTTGCTCAGTTGCCTTTTTATAATCTGTTGTAAAAGTAAGATTACCGCTATTTAGGTTTTTCTTGGTGAGTTTTTGCAATCCTGGTTCATAGATGGAAACGATTCCTTGATTCAGTTTTTCGATCTTTTCTTCATCAATGTCTAAACATACTACGTTGTGTCCAACTTCAGCAAAACAAACTCCAGTAACAAGTCCTACATATCCTGTTCCAATAACGAGAATATCCATATCGTGTCTCCCAGCAATTAGCGATGACGCTTTCCTCGCTATTTTACATAAATAGGAATTATTCGGAGCAAAAAAAATAGGAATTTAGGAAAGAGATTCTAGCTTGCCTTCTCTTAGCAAATACCGAATATCACAAAGAGATGCGAGCTCTTGATTATGTGTTACAAGAATGAGTGCTTTGTTAAGTGTTTTTGCGCAATCTACAAGCATATTATGAATAATGCTTGAGTTGTGCTCATCTAGGTTTCCAGAAGGCTCGTCCGCAAGGATAATGTCTGGGTTGTTGCATAGCGCTCTTGCGATTGCAACGCGCTGTTTTTCGCCACCTGAAAGAAGTTTTGCAAAATGATTTTTTCTGTGTGATATGCCGACTTTTTCAAGAAGCATTAGAGCTCTTTTATAACTCTCTGAATTTTTATGAGTCGGCTTTCTTGCGATCATTGCTGGCATAAGAACGTTTTCAAGCGTTGTATACTCATTGAGCAGATGATAAGACTGAAAGATAAAACCAATAGATTCAGATCTGATTTTAGCAGCGTTTTTAAAAGGGGAGGGGTTGCCTAAAATGCTTAGGGTGCCGCTTGTTTCTGTTTCCAGTGTTCCAAGGATGTTAAGAAGAGTGCTTTTCCCAACTCCTGATGGGCCGAGGATTGCGATCGTTTCACCTCTATGCACTTTTAAAGACACGTCTTCAAGAACCGTAACTTTTTGCGGGCTATTGTAGTCTTTTGAGATGTGAGATGCGATAAGCAGCTGCTCTTTCTTCATTACTCAGACCTTAAGGTGTTTGCGGGTTTTACGCTGCAGGCTTTAATCGCAGGAATGAGCCCTGCAAGTACTGAGACGATGGGCGTTGTGATCAGGATAANTGTGACTGCTTGCGAGCTGAGTTTTGTTGGAAGCGAGCTGCCATAGAAACTCTCATGGAACGCTTGATGGCCTTGTAGCATGCTAAGCAGGTTTACAACGCTATCTATGTTGTGCATGGTAAGATATGCAGCAAATGTTCCTATCGTGCTTCCAAGTAGTCCTAGTGTAATGCCGCAGACAGCAAAGATAAGAGCGATACTTTTCCTTGTCGCTCCCATGGACTGCATGATGCCAATTTCCTTCTTCTTATCATTTACCATGATGACAAGGAAAGAGATGATATTTGAGCAGGCAACGATTAGGATGATGATTCCAATAAGTGTGAATAGGTATTTATCACTTTGGAACTGTTGCATGAGATCTTTTGCGAATTCGTACTGATGGAAATTTTTGATCGTAAAATACTTTTCAATTCCACGTTCTCTAAATAGTTTAGAGAGCTTTTCATGAACCTCTCTTGTCTTGCTAAGATCTTTAAACCAGATTTGTATGCCACTTGACATAAGGGGATCTGTTAGGAAGCTGTTTGATGCTCGTGCTATATGGTGCACAATGTCATTTTTCATCAAGATGCATCTTGCTCCAACAGACATAATGCCCGGATCATAAAATCCTGTTACAAATATAGGCAGTCTTTGCTCTTGCATGGCGTTTGCTGTTGCAACGCTATAAGATAAAAATCCTTTATCACCGATTTTAACGCCCGCGTCCTTGTAATTCTTTGGAAGGATGGCAGCGTTGTCGGTTCCGTTCAAATAGGGCAGTTTGCATGTGCCTTTAGAGTAGTAGGGCCATAGTGGTGGACTTTTCGGCTGTGTTTCAAAGTGGTCTTTGATATCCATGCTAGAGATTTCCAAATCTTTGAAGGTAGCGATTCCCTCAAGCTTTAGATTTTGGATGTTTGCTTCGATGTTAAAATTCAAATCGCTTAGGAAGTTGGCTTCTTCAAGAGAGTCTTCTGTAAGTTTTGCATCTATCTCGAGCTTGTTTTCAACAAAGAGGTCGTAATCATCAACGATGAAGCTTTTTTTCGAACCATTTGGATGATATATAAGATGACCATCTTCTTTTGTGATCTTTCCATACTCGAGGATGTTAGATGATTCTTTTGTGCTCTTTGTAAATTCTTTTGATAGGGTATTTGGAACGAGGAAATGTCCATAGCCGCCATTTTTTCTAAATGCTGCTACTTGCAAGCTGTCATTCTCTTTGAGATACTCTTTCAAAATCCTAAAGTGATGCGCTCTTGATTCAAGCTTATTGATCTTTATGTGAGAGAAAAGCTGCTTTAGCCTATTTTGAGTAAGATCCTTAGAGGATGTTCTTAAAGAACCTTCTTTAAAGGAAGAAAGAGRAGATAGGTAAAGAAGATGTTCTACATCGGATTTTGATGGTGGAATTAAGAGGTTATGCATGTAGGGGCTTTTTTCGCTAAACGTTGCGATGTATGACATCTGTGTGAGATAGCTTTGCTTCTCATCACCTGAGGAGGTGATTTGCGCAGACATGGGCCTTATGAGCTTAAGCTTCATAAGAGCTCCTGCGATCTCGTAGTCTTGTGCCACAAGTCCAGGGTATTCTTTTTTCAGCTCATTGATACATGCAAAAGCCTCTTTCACAGGATCAAGAGGTCTTCCATCATTCTTCACTTCGAGATTTGGCCACAGTTCTGGGATTTCTTCATCCATTTCTGGATCGTAGGGATCCGTTTGCTCTGCGTTTAGTTTTTCTCCAAGACTTTTGTTTGTATAGTCTGAAGAAGCGCTGATTTCATCGATTCTGTAATAATAAGAGCTGTAATAGGTATTTGAGGGAAGAACCCTTACGGGCGCATTTAATGAAGTGAGCTTTGTTAGCCAGTTCTTCTCTATGCCCTCTGTTACAGAAAGAAAGATAAGAACTAGCCAAACGACAAGTGAGATGACAGTAACGCTCATCAAGGCTATCAAAGAAACAGACAGTTGTTTTTTCTTCGGGACTAAGTACTTTTTCGCGATAAAAAATTCAAACATAGATAAGTTTCTTTAATGAAGCCCCGAGAAACTTACTTAGCCTCTTTAAAGACTACGTGTTTTCTCAGCTTCTTGTCATATTTTTTAAGTTCTAGACGCTCTGTAGTGTTTCTTTTGTTCTTTGTTGTCCAATAGCACTCGGCGCTTTCTGTGCTTTTCAATTTAATATTTTCTCTGCCGCCTTTCTTAGCCATATAACATCCTTAAAAATTAAATTGTACTTGGTTTTTTTAATATATAGGGACCATTTTAGGGTGAAAAACTTTAAGTTACAAGCAAAACCTCTAAAGCTGTACTCGTGGGATAGCCTCAAGGTCTAAACTGCTTGCATTCCCAGATAGATATTTGTGGTATCCAAGACCGGCAATCATTGCAGCGTTGTCTTGGCATAGCTCTTTTTTTGGGAAATGAAAATTTAGTTTACTATCTGCTTTTTCAAACATAGCTCTTAGAGCAGAGCTGTTTGTTACGCCACCGCCAAGATAGATATCTTGTATATTCTCCATACGTGCTGCAAGAATGGTTTTTTTTATGATGTCTTTGAATGCAGCTTCTTGGAACGAAGCTGCTACGTCTGCTTTTTCATCCTCAGATAATATTGAAGGAGCTTTTTTGTTATTGTTTTGTCCTTTAATAGAATAGAGAACATTCGTCTTTAGACCGCTAAAGGAGAAATGAAGAGGTTTTCCTTTTACTCTGCCAGCTTTAAAGGGGTATTTAGTAGCGTTGCCAGATAAGGCAAGCTTTTCGATTTCAGGACCTCCTGGATAGGGGAGATCAAGGAATCTTGCGACTTTATCAAAGCACTCGCCGATCGCGTCATCGACAGTAGATCCAAGAAGAGTATAGGAGCCAATATCGTCTATTCTCGCCATGAGGGTATGGCCGCCAGATAAGACGAGGCCAAGAGCTGGATATGTAGCCTTTTCATCTCTGCTCATAATTGCAGAGTATAAATGAGCCTCAACATGATGCACTCCAATAAAAGGGATGTCTAGTGCGTAGGATAGAGCCTTTGCGCAATTGAGCCCCATAACGATGCAGCCGATAAGCCCTGGCGCATAGGATACTGCTATAAGATCGATATCTCGCTTTGTGTATCCTGCTTCTTTTAGAGCTCTTTCTATAAGAGGTAGCAGATGGTCTACATGCTGCCGGCTGGCAAGTTCTGGGAAAACGCCTCCATAGCGCTTATGTGTCTCGATCTGAGATCTTAAGACATTGGAGTGGATTTTGCGGCCATTTTCAACGATTGCTATGGCTGTTTCATCACAAGTAGATTCTATTCCGAGAATTAACATAAAAAAAAGCTATGATCTTAAAAGTCTTAAGATCATAGCATAGTTTGGCTTTTCTAGATACTCAGATACTGTTTATGTAGGACATCTACGCTTTGCTCCTACAATGGAAAAGAATTGGACTACAAAGAACTTCTTGTAAAAGATCATCAAGGAAGAATTATAAACAGAAAAACATTAACCAGCGGCGCAGCCCTTCCTTCAAAAAGGATTAGGACTTGATGGTCATATCCAAGCGGTTTTAGGACCATTGTACATTGCTAAAAACAGGACGCTTGTACATTGCGCTAACAGCTTTTTCTTTATCAATATTATTTCCTTGAACAGCCCTTCGTGTTTTAAGCGGGGTCCAAAAATCATACCACTTGCTAACAAGCTCTTTATCTTTAATATCAGCTGCATCTAACGCTTCCTCAAGTTTACCCACCAAGTCATAGAAATCATTAGTTTCCTCATTCAGGTAACGCTGTATCAGATCAATCATACTTTGCCACAGTCGCCATTGATAATCAGTCATTATCGATCCAAAAATTAATCCTCCCATAGTCCTTTAGTTTTAACTCCTGTAAATTTATCCCAAGCTCTGCAATATTCTTTGCTATTTTTCCTTAGATATT
>NVUU01000099.1 GCA_002402025.1 Candidatus Aerophobota bacterium | reverse complement strand
AAGGCATATGACTCTTTCATAGCTTCTAGCGCTCTCGGATCGATCTTGGTCGTTGCGTTATTATCTAGATATATGGGTGTATCCATCACTCAACTTGTGTAAGTAGTACCGTAATATTGTCACTACTTTTTTTGGATTTAGCTCTTGCTATAAGCTCTAATCCCTTTTCCTTCAAAGTAGTTTCGGCATCTAGGATACACGAAATTTCTTCATCTGTCACGTAATCAGATAAGCCATCTGAGCACATGAGGTAAAGATCTTCGGGTTCTACGACAGATAGGCTGATTTCAGGGGTAAGGCTCTTATAAGCACCGATGGCTCTTGTTAAAACATTTTTATACCTGATGCCCTTTTCTATGGCTTCTTCGAGCTTACCTTGCATGATAAGCTTGTTATAAAGGGTGTGGTCATAGGTAAGCTGCGTGAGGGTATTGTTTCTATATAGATAGATCCTGCTATCTCCCACATGGGCTCGTATGAGTCTATTTCTGTAGAAAAGTAGAGAGCAAAGTGTTGTACCCATGCCTTTATAGGAATCATTCTCTTTACCAAGTTGGTAGATTCTTGTGTTTGAGTGTTCGATATAATGAGAAAGATTGTCTTTTATTTGAACAACATCAAGAGAGGATTCTTTATGGAACTTGAACATCTTTTCGATGCAACTAGATAGATAGACAACAGTTTCTTGAGCAGCAACTTCGCCAGCTTTGTGGCCGCCCATGCCATCTGCAAGAGCGAAGAAGTTGTGTCTCGAGACTTGCAGAAAAACATCTTCGTTGTTGTTTCTTACAAGGCCTACATCAGAGTGACCGAAACTCTTAAGGATAAACTGGCATTCAGACATTAGCATTCGCTGTCTTTAAACTAGTGTAACGGCTTTCATAACACGTTGCTGGATCAAATAGCAAGTTTGCAATTGAGATTAATTTGTCGCTATTGTGACAAGAAATATGATCCTTATAACGCTTACTGCGTTGAATGTCATATGTAGAATAATGGATGAGAAAAGAGATCTTGTCTTTTCATAGATAAACCCAAGATATAGTGCAAATGTAAACAAAGAGGCGAGCAGGGGAAAGTTGCTAGCCTTTTGCGAAATTGAAAAATGCATGAATGCAAAGATAAGCGCTGTGACAACAATCCCAGCTTTTACACCAATTTTCTTCCTTAAAAAGTTCTGTATGCAGCCGCGAAAGATAAACTCTTCTATGATGGGTGCCGCGATTATGATCACAAGGATTGCTATGATAAAGGTTGCATAGGAGCCAGTAGACATCTTTAAGTACCGAACGGCCACTTGATCAACTTCTTTTGCTTTAAAAATGTCCGTGTTGATCCAGTTGCAGATATGATTTATAGCAACAACAAGAGGAAAGCTAATAAACCAGGTGAAAATCCCCATTAARAAGTCAGAGAAGTAAGAAGAATTTTTCTTCATAGAGGGGTCTTTAAAAAGAGCTTTAACATCGCCCCTGTCTTGGAACCTTAAATAAATRGCAAGGAAGCTGAAATTTAGAATCGTAGTAACAGCTTGTGCGAGCATGATGCGTGATTTTGCATCGGAAAGGAACGTAGAGGAAATCTTTTGAGCAATTTGTATAATAAAAGCAAAAACAAGGGGAGCTATAATGTAGGAGTTGATTAGGTAGATACCAAAACAAACGGAAGTTTGTACAAAGCTCCAGCATCTTCTGTCTGCATGTTTTGGGAGCGTGAAGAAGCCTTTAAAGTAGGCTATAGCGTTTGCTATGAGCCCAAAGAGCCCAAAAATGAAAACGATACTTAAAACGCCTCCAGACTGGTCCGCGGCTATAAGATCCATACTTTACTTTGTCTWTGCAAGGACGAGATAGTGCTCGATTCGTTTAGCAACATCTTTTGCAAACTGCGTATGTGCAAAACCAAGAGGAGAAATGCTGTATGTTTTCTTACCCCAAATAGCGCTGTCATAATCGAGTCTTGCAAACTGCTTTGGTAGAAGGTGTCTTTCGTGCACGATCTCTTGCAGTACGATAGTGGGCTTTTCATGCCTTAGATCGTAGATACGTACTCTCATGGCAACATCTAGCTCATAAGAGGGAGTGATCTTATCAAAGAATTTGTCTTTTGCCTGTTTTGGATGGATGTCGTGTTTTGCAAGCTCGAGGAAGACAACGAATTCACTTCCTGGGTATTTCACTTTAAGGTTTTCTTCGTGAATATTTAGTGTTTTGTTCTCATCAAGTGCAGAACTCGTTTCTAAAAGATCAAGCTTTGCGTCTTCGTCAAGCTCAGGGATCTTCATATTTATCTTGTCGATGAGGAATATGTTTGCTCTTTTTGAAAGCTTGTTCTGGATCATCTCAGTAAGGTCTGTTGCAAGGCTCCAAGGAAGGTGGATATCTTGTGGGTCATATACTGCTGTGATTGTTGTGACGGCTTTTGCTCTTCCATCGTCGTGGAACCTGACGGTTTGTTTTTCGTTGTGATTGCTTGAGCAACCACAGAAAAAAGCAGCTAAGATTCCGAGTAATACAAACTTTCTCATTCCCATCTCCTGAAGAGTTCTTTCAAAATTGGAGGGTAACATGAGCGTAAATTTCTTAGCTAGTACTTCACAAAACATTAGGGATTAAACAAAAAAACCCACATTTGTGGGTTTGTCTTTTAGGTTTTGTTGAGGGTAAAAAAGTTAGATTTTTTGATAAGCTTAATCGTTACATTTGGTCAGGCGGCAAAGTGCATTCGTTGCGATATTTGTTACTGTTCCACATATAACACGGCATACATTTTCGAGCATTGGATCTACTGCTGGAAAACCGGCAGTATGATCTTCAGTAGGAGAAGAGCATTCACTTTCTTCACTTGGATTGAAATAGGAATAGATCTTTACTCCTGTGTAAAGAACGGCAAGAGCAAAAGTTGCAACTGTTGCAATTTTAGCTGTAAAAACCGCTGTTTGCCCAACGTTGATTGGTTTCTTCACATCTTTTTTTTGTGCATTTCTAGCAGCATCTGCTTGAGCTATTACGTCCTGGACACTTGTGAAAATATCCGGGCCTGTAGGAGTAGCCATAATAGTATCCTTAATTTAGTTGTTTTTAAATAAAGATTATATAATAAAAAATATTTAAATCATACTAAAAGCTAATATTAAAGTAATTTTTATAATAAAAATCGGTTTAAATAGGGTTTTTTATAAATAAATTATTTTAATTCTTTGATTTGAGGGGTTTCTATAGTCAAATAAATAGAAGATTTGCTATGAAATTACACCTAAATTAACCCCTAATGGGGTAAGATAGATGATAGAATAAGAGCTGTTTTAGCAAATTTTGAATGAATCTATACTTATATTGAAAAATTAATTATTTGCTGCTAGGATAGCCTGTAAATTCTTGGTCCTACTATGTAGTTTTGCTGTTTATAGAGAATATGGATGCGAAAAAGGGCCAACAAAGGCTTTATTGATTGAAATCCCAAGGAGGAATTTCATGTCACTGGAAAACGCTAAGGCGAATCTAAAGGAGTTTGGAAAGGAACTGAATCTTGAAGGACTGACGTTTGATGAAAATCATACCTGTATTCTAGGTATAGATAACACGTTCTCATTACACCTGACCTACGAACCAAATTCCGATCGGTTATATCTGTACTCTCCGATTTTAGATGGTTTGCCAAAAGATGATAAAGCAAAACTCAAGCTATATGAGGCTCTTCTAGAGGGTTCTATGCTTGGCGGCCAGATGGCTGGTGGTGGTATTGGAGTTGCTGTGAAAGAAGAGTTGATTCTTATGCACTGCGTTCTAGAAATGAGCCCTGGTGCTGATTCTGCTTCTTTAAGAAGATTTGCTCCACTATTTGTTGAGTGCGTTGAGAAATGGAGAGAAAGAGCAAAAGACATCGTAGAAGGTAGAGACGATGCGACATCTGATGCTAGAACTAGTGAGCTTCCAAAGCCTGGTGATCAGTTCATGAAGATCTAAACTTGGATMACTTTTTAAGTTATTTAAAAAAGTCTGACTTTTCTGAAGTCAGGCTTTTTTATTGTATGAGTAATTTATTAAGATCAGTAATTTTAGAAGAGAGCTCTTGGTTTTTTTTGACAAGCTCTTTTTCTATTCCTGCTACAGCAGACATGACGGTAGAATGATCCCGAGAGAAATATTTCCCAATTTTGACATAAGAGAGATAGATTCTTTTTTTCATAAGGTACATGGCAACCTTTCTTGGAAGTACATGTTGCTTTGTTTGTGATTTTCCAAGTAGATCTGCTTTGGACTGATCAAAGACTCTGCAAACAGAGGCAAGGATCCGATCAGGAGTGATCTTATCCCGGATGTATTTGTTAAGAAGAGATCTTGTAAGGCCTATTACGTAGCTTTTCGTGCTAAAATGCCTATAACTGCTTGGTTCGATGCACCTCTTTAGATGAAGCGCTTCTATAGCTTCTGATAAAGGCAGTGGACTATCGAAAGTTTCAAGTAGATAGTCCTGGATCTCTTTTGTTAGTTTTAGATCAAAAAGCTTTAGTTTCTTCAAAAGAAGAACTGGATGGTTTTCTGAAGAGAGCAACTTTAGTGGAAGGTTTAAGCCCCATTCAAAACGACTGATGAGTCGTGCTTCTATTTCTTTTAGATCTTTCGGTGGCACGCTACTTGTTAAGACAATGGGTTTACCACGTGTGTGGAAATGATTAAAGGTGTGAAAAAACTCTTCTTGTGTAGCGTTTTTACAACCAAATATTTCAACATTATCGATGAGTAGAGCGTCTTGCGATCTGCAGAGCCTTCTAAATTCGTGCATTTGAGATTGCTTGATGGCTCTAACAAGATGTTCTGTAAAGCTTTGTGCATGAAGAAAGCACATTTTCATGCCACACTTTTGAAAATTTGCTGAGATCGCATGGAGAAGGTGGGTTTTTCCGCATCCTTTTTTTCCATAAAGAAAAAGAGGATTGTAAGCGGAAGGCTTTTTTGAGTTTTTTTGAGAGTCGCAAAGCTCAGATAGAACCTGAAGAGAGAAGAGATTGTCACTTTTTGTGATGAAATTCTCAAAGGTGAAATTTGGGTTCAAAGGCTCGGTTTCAACAGCAAGTCTTTGAACAGGCTCGTTTTGATCCTGTACCTGCTTTTGTGGTTTTTCTTTAGGGCTTTTTATATGGACTTTGACTCTGCGTCCATTGTAGTTAAAAAGAGATCTTTCAGCTTTTTTACGAACATGTTCTTCGAACCAAAGAGCCTGAAAAGTATCTTTTGTTTCAAGATAGAGATTGCAGGCATCAAAGCTCGTTATTCGGAAAGTTCTTAGCCAGTTATCAACGGTGTCTTTGCCAAGGTCTTTTTCAAGAAGGATTAAAAAGTCATTCCAGATTTTCATGCTTGTGGTATCTCATAACGCCATAAGTTTTCAATCTTAATGAGCTGTTAGATCTTTTGCAAGCTTATGCTTTACTCACCTTTGTACTTGATTCCTTGTTTAGGCGAGTGGAGATGATCCACTGTTGCAAAATGGCAAGGATAGTAGAAGAAATCCAGTATAGGTTTAATCCAGCTGGAAAATTGTAGAAAAGCAGGGTAAATACTACTGTCATGATAGTTGCAGAAGTGCTTGACTGCTTTTGCGTTGCTGGATCTACTACCTTGTGTTTGTTCATAAGGGCAGAGCATTTCTGCTGAAGGAACATAAGTCCTCCGTTTATGAAGGGTAGCAGGTGGAATTCTGTGCCGAAGAAGAAAATCGGATAGCTCCATGAAAATAGGACATCAGGAGCTGAGAGGTTATTGATCCATCCTGTAATAAAGCTTGTTCCTCTAAGTGCAAAAGTTGAGCGAAGAAGATCAAACATACCAATCAAAAATGGCATCTGGATGACCATTGGAAAACAGCTAGAAAAAGGATTCACCTTTTTATCTTTATAGAGCTGCATTGTCTCTAAATTTCCACGTTTAGGATCTTTTTCGTAGCGTTTTTTGATTGCAGCTACTTGAGGCTGTATGAATTGCATACGTGACATCGAACGCATAGACCAGTTATTTAAAGGATATAGGATTACCTTTAGAACGATCGTTAGAAGGATAATGCTGAGACCCCAGGATTTGCTGAAGCTGTAGAAAAATTTCATGATAGCAAATAGGAATTTCGCAAATGGCTCTGAGATGAAAGTAAACCATCCGTTGAACGATTGCGCAGCAGCATAATCAGGCCTGTAGCCTGTTTGAGTGTTTGCAAAGGCCTTGTCTACAGCTGCAAATACGGTATGATCGAATGGACCTCCAAATAGTCTAAATTGAAGAGGTTTTGAAGACTGCTTTAACGGGATTTTGACGATGTATCCTGGGTATTTATCAGCAGGATAAAGGTTGTTCTTAGCATCGATGATGGTAAGCCTTGTAGGGTCTACAGAACCTGGGATATGAGCTGCTTCGAAACCTACTGGCACCTCTGTTAGAGGGTCTAATATCAAGCCGAAGAAGCCGTTGGCATTACATACCCAATCAGGTGTGATGCCTTTTACAACAGCCGTGTCTTTTGGAAGTTTAAGCTTTTGAACGACGGTCTTTTGGTTGCGTTCAAAACGGTATTTGATATCTGGAGTTGCTCCATTAGAGCTCATGATCTCAGCCTCTGGTACACCAGACGTTAGAAATAGCCCTCTTGCTTCACCCTCAATACGAATATCCATTTGCAGGGTGTAGGGTACCATTTCATTATTTGCTTTTGCAAAATAGTATGTTTTGATAATTCTTCTGTTATTCTGAGATAGCTCGAATTCGATAAGGTCTTTTTCAAGACGTCTTAGCTTATATTGCTTTTTGGCAAGGGAAGGGTCGTCTTCTGATACGACGTTAAGACCATAAAGTCTTGGAGGTGTTTCAAAATTTTTCTTCCCAGAAGCTCCTACGAGATCTCTTCTGAGCATAGGCATATAGCCGCCAAAATGCGGATTTGTGTTTTCCTTTGCTCCAGCTGTAAGATAAGGTTGCGATGGGAAATAAGCGTTTGCTGGATATCTGTTTTGTATTTTCTTATCAAAACCGATTGGCAGAACAACACTCTTTGTATTTTCGCTGGTTTTAAATGGAAGGTTGAGCTCCGCTATTGCACCACCAAAGTTAGAGAAAACAACTTGCTGGTATTCATTTTCTATTACGTAAAACTGCTCAGCTTTAATCGATTGAGAGGGGCTTTGTATCGATGAAAATGAGGTGATTTTAGAATATGAGGGCACTTCTGATAGAGCTAGCAGCTTGTTTGAGTCTGGGTTATAAAATCCGATAGGATAAAAGCTTCCCTGGTGTTTGTATAGAATAACGGCAAGACTTTTTGGCATGTCTCCAGGGAAATGTAGCTTGTTATTTTCGAACATACCAAGAGAGACAAATGCGTTTTGATTGTCCTTTGAGAAGGAAACTGCCTGTACTTCGGATACTCCGACTTGAGGGAGATGGAAAGAAGTGAATCCCGGTGTTTTCGAACTACTATAAATCATCGGGGCATCAAAAGAGTTTTTTCCAGAGAATTCAACACTTATCAGAGGAGAATTGCTTGATTTTGCATACTTAACATAAAGTTCTTTTGGGAGTTCGTTGCCTTTAGATCTTGGGTAAACAAGGTAGCTATCGTTAAACCCAAGCCCAAGACCCACAAACATCGATCCTTGCGCATCAGTGTAGAACTCTACAACAGGAAGCGTCGAGAGGCTTGCTGTTTTGCTGGAAATCTCCTGTGTCGAAAGCTGTGGTACGACAGTTTCAATGACTTGATCTGGCTTTG
>NVUU01000098.1 GCA_002402025.1 Candidatus Aerophobota bacterium | reverse complement strand
AAACAAAAGAATTAGAACAGGCGCTAAAAGACGGCCAAAAAGCGCTTGAAAACGATCTGCAATCATCTTCTTCGGAAAATCTTCTAAAAGCTCTTCCTCCTTGGGCTCAGATGGGAAAGGAAATCCAGAGAATCAAAGAGAATGAAGATGTGCAGAATGCACTAGACGGAGATGAAATCCTTGAAATCACTAAGGATGACAAAGATAGCATCTACTATATCAAGACAGAAAATGCTCTTATAAGAGTTTGTATCGACTATCTTCCACAAGATATGTGCGGACCTGCTAAGTTCGAAGTAAAGTTCCTAGATAAGCAAGAGATTAAATCCTAGGAACGCTCTAGCTTAAGGATTTCTGGGGGTCTGTCTGTAATTTGCGGATCCCCAAAAAACTGAATCGGTCCCGGAAACTGATAATCATCATCAAGCATCCAACTTTCCCTGTATTTTTGAAACGTTTCAAAGGGCCCTTTATCAAGATCCACTAAGGCTTTTTGGATCACAGGCTTCTTCTTCCCCTTCCTCATCTCAAGATTCATAAGAGAGATGATCGGAACCCCCATAACTCTCCAGTCTTTAGCATCTGCTAAGAGATTGTTTACACATGCCATATAACCACTTAGACCTTCCTTGATTAAGGCAGCAGCTGTATATCCCAAGGCATAACAATAGGTAGCATCAAAATTGCTTGGAAAACCAGCTCTTCCTTCATAACCAAAAAAATGAGCTACAGGACTAAAGGAGCCTTTAAAATCTCTTTGCTTAAGTTCTTTTGCGACCGTTTCCATAAAGAGTTTTTCTGTATTGATATGAGATACTTGCACATTACCATGTGGATCTCTATCAAGAAGAAGCTGCTTCTGAATACCTTCTGGCAAAAATTCAAACGTTTTGAGAAGTTCTTCTTTAAGCGTCTTTTTTACCTTGTCAATGGATGCGCTAGCATCAAGAGATGCAAACTCACTGCCTGCTAAAAGATCATTTAATTTTTCTATGAGAGATTTCATCTCTGGTATAAATTCAATAAGTCCTTCAGGAATGAGAATAACTCCATAGTTTTTCTTCTTCTCAGATCTTGCTTCCACAAGATCTGCAAGCTCTTTCGTAATACATTTTATCGTAAGTTTCTTTTCTAAAACTTCTTCACTAATAAAAGTGTAGTTCGGATGCGTTTGAAGAGCGCACTCAAGAGCTATATGGGACGCTGACCTTCCCATGAGCTTTACAAAGTGTGTATATTTTTTAGCAGAAATCGCATCGCGCTCAAGATTCCCAATCATCTCAGAGTAGGTTTTACAAGCAGTATCAAATCCGAAGGACATTTCGACATATTCGTTGCGCAAATCCCCATCGATTGTTTTGGGAACGCCAACAACTTTTGTTGTACAGCCATTTTTAATTAAGTATTCAGCAAGCACGACAGCATTAGTATTGGAATCATCACCTCCAATCACAACAAGACCATCTAGTTTGAACTTTTGGATCGTCTCTAAGGAAGATTTCAACTGCTCTTCTGTTTCTATCTTTGTTCTTCCAGAACCAATAAGATCAAAACCTCCTGTATTCCTATATGGCGATACAAACTCTTCATCAAGCTCATGAACATTTCCGTCAATAATCCCAGAGGGACCATTTAAAAAACCGATCAGACAAGAATCAGGGTTTAATGTTTTAAGAGCATCAAAAAGGCCTATAATCACGTTGTGACCACCTGCGGCCTGACCACCAGACAAAACAACCCCTACCCTAAATGAAGGAAAATCTTTTTTGTCTTTGCAGGTCTTTGCGCTTAAAAGAGACAACCCAAATAGATGAGGAAAAAGCGATTTGATCTCTACAGCATCTGATACAGAAGTAGTTTCTTTATTTTTTTCAAAACAAACAGATGCAAGATTTTCAAAAATTTCTGGTAAATGTAATTGATACTTCCTTCTAGCGCTTAAAAGTGGGCTTTCGCTCATGGATATCTCCTGCTCTGATTTCCCGGAGTATTGCGAAAATATTAGAAATAATAAAGAAAAAATTGAAGAGCGCTATCTAGATGGAAAGTTATTGAGAATGTTTCTTTTTATAAAAAAAGAGCTCATTTAAAATTTTAATACGCATAACTGTGGATATTCCCTTTGCACAAAAGGCACCAAAGATCTTAAAATCATCCTTTGAAATATTTGATGTGGTATCCATGGGTAAGTATATATTTATGACAGGTGGAGTGGTCTCCTCTCTTGGGAAAGGACTCACCTCTGCGTCTATCGCTCTTCTACTCGAGGCAAGAGGCTATAAAGTCGCTATGCTGAAGCTCGACCCCTACTTAAACGTTGATCCGGGTACTATGAGTCCCTATCAACATGGGGAAGTCTATGTTACAGATGACGGCGCTGAAACCGATTTAGATCTTGGACATTACCATAGATTCACAAACGCACACTTATCAAAATTCTCCAACACAACATCAGGGCAAGTCTACGACACTGTCATAAAAAACGAGCGTCATGGTGATTACCTTGGAAAAACCGTGCAAGTTATCCCTCATGTAACAGACGAGATAAAGAGACGTATTCTTCTATCTTCCAATCACAACCAAAATCCTGATGTTACTTTTGTTGAGATCGGAGGAACTGTTGGTGATATTGAGTCTCTTCCTTTCTTAGAAGCTATAAGACAATTTAGACTGAAAAACTCAAAGGACTGTATAAACATCCATCTCACTTACGTGCCTTATTTAAAAGCTGCTGGAGAACTTAAAACAAAGCCTACGCAACACTCTGTACAAGTTCTTCGTGGAATCGGAATCATTCCCGATCTTATTTTATGTAGATGTGAAAACCCTCTTCCTCAAGAAATCAAAGACAAGATCGCACTCTTTTGCTCAGTTCCGATAGAAGCTGTGATTGAAGAGCCCGATGTAGAACATTCCATTTATGAGGTTCCACTCTCTTTGAAACATTTTGGTTTAGATACAACCATTTGCAAGCTCCTTGGTCTCAAGGAAAATAAGTGCAATATCAAAGAGTGGGAAGAAATGGTTAGAAAAATCAAAAACCCGAAAAAAACTGTCTCTATCGGCATTGTCGGAAAATATCTGCAGCACCAAGATGCTTATAAATCTGTTTTTGAAGCTTTGACGCATGCTGCAATTGAAGAAGAAGCAAAGCTCAATATTATCTCCATCGATGCCGAAAAATTCTCAAATGATAAAGACATCGCAAAAAAACTCAAAGAATGTGACGGGATCTTAATTCCTGGAGGATTTGGGGAACGAGGTTTTGAAGGAAAAATTAAAGTTGCAAAGTACGCAAGGGAGCACAAAATCCCCTTCTTTGGAATTTGCCTTGGCATGCAAGTTCTTGCTGTTGAATTTGCAAGAAATGTTCTTCGCCATRGTGACGCTAATTCAACAGAAATGGAACCTGAGACATCTACTCCCATTATATCGCTACTTAGTGAACAAAGCCACGTTACAGACCTTGGGGGAACAATGAGGCTTGGGGCTTATACAACGCATCTTGTTAAAGGAACGAAAGCCAACAAAGCTTATAAAGAAAATGTGATTTCAGAGAGACATAGACATAGATACGAATTCAACAACACATATATCGATGAGTGCAAAGAAAAAGGTCTTATTGTTTCTGGACTATATAAGGAAAAATCTCTTTGTGAGATTTTAGAAATCAAAGACCATCCTTGGATGCTCGGTTCTCAGTTTCATCCAGAGTTTAAATCTAAACCAACAAAGCCTCACCCTCTTTTTGGAGACTTTATTAAAGCATCAATAAACAACAAAAAAGGAAATCATGGGTAAAACAGTTGGTATTGATTATGGAATGGTTAGAATAGGCCTTGCTGTCTCTGATGACAGAAGTATTATGGCTTTTCCACTCAAGTGTATTCAAGCACTTAAAGACCATAAAAAAACAGCAGAGGCGATCATACAAGAGCTTAGCAAAAGTGATGTTGATTCTTTTGTCATAGGACTTCCTCTTCTTATGAGCGGCAAAGATAGCGACATGACAAGAGAAGTACGCGCTTTCGCAAAAGTTCTAGAAGAAGCTTCTGGAAAAACTGTAGCTCTTTGGGATGAACGACTCACAAGTAAGGAAATAGAAAAGCTCCTTATTGAGGGCAATGTGAAGAGAAAGAAAAGATCTAAATTCATTGATCCTCTTTCCGCAACCCTCATTTTACGGAGCTATCTTGACTCGACAAAACAACTTCAGATTTAACAAAAACACTTGATTTTTTAGCCCCCTCTCGTTAGAAATAAGGGAAGATTTAAAACATTTTCTCACAGGAACACCCATGACTCAAAATGACCAGCATCCTTTAGAAGAACTAGGTCATCAACAAAGAACTCTAGATCCCTGTCTTCTTGTTATATTTGGTGCTACAGGAGACCTTACTTCAAGAAAACTTTTTCCAGCGATTTACAACTTAAAAAGAGAGGGACAACTACCCACCTCTTTTGCTTGCATAGGATTTGCAAGAAGAAAGAAATCGCATGAAGAGTTTCGAGATGAAATGAAAGGGGCAATCGGAGAACACTCTAGAGTAAAACCTATCGACGAGTCAATCTGGGGTAGTTTCCAAGATAAAATTTTTTACCATGAATCAAGTTTTGATAATGCAGATGGTTATAAGAAACTAAAAACATTCTTAGAAGAGCTTGATACAAAATTTGGAACAAAAGGTAACAGAGTCTTTTACCTTTCCACACAACCAAGTTATTTTCCTGTGATTATCGAGCAGCTAGAACAAAACGGTTTGATGTATGACTACGAAAAAGTAAAAGACAAGTGGTCTCGCGTAATTATCGAAAAGCCTYTTGGTCACGATCTTGATTCCGCGCACGCTCTTCAAGCTGACCTTGTTAAACATATTGCAGAAGAGCAGCTTTTCAGAATCGATCACTATCTCGGAAAGGAAACAGTACAAAACCTTCTTACCTTTAGGTTCTCTAACTCTATTTTCGAATCCCTTTGGAATGGCCGCTATATCGACCACGTTCAAATTACAGCAGCAGAAGATCTTGGGATTGGAACAAGAGGAAAGTTCTACGAAGAACAGGGTCTTTCAAGAGATTTTATTCAAAACCACTTAATGCAACTCCTCTCTCTTGTTGCCATGGAACCCCCACATAATTTAAGTGCCGATGCAGTAAGAGACGAAAAAGTAAAAGTCTTGGAGTGTATTAGCCCTTTTACAGAAGAAACATTTGATACAAATGCTTGTCGCGGTCAATACGAAAAAGGCTTTATCTCTGGAGAAGCTGTTAAAGGTTATCGAGAAGAAGACAATGTAGACCCCAAATCATCTATTGAAACCTATGCCGCTCTAAAGCTCTACATCGACAACTGGAGATGGGATGGTGTTCCCTTCTATATAAGGGGAGGGAAAAGACTTCCTAAAAGAGCCACTGAGATCGCTGTTATCTTTAAGCTCCCACCCGGAAAGCTCTTTCATAAAAATGGACAAAAAATTGAACCCAATACTCTTGCTATCCGCATCCAGCCAAATGAAGGGAKWWCTCWKWRMRKSMRYTGNKMWWSTSYSCGGNSCMAMYASYMMKAKKCAKCNMTRWTWYKATNRAYKYKASAKATKKGSYGYTWWTTSGCCTTGCTCCTCCAGAAGCCTATGAGAGGCTTGTTTGCGACTGTATATATGGGGATAGCACGCTCTTTGCAAGAGAAGATGAAGTATTTAATTCTTGGCGCATACTCACTCCTCTATTAGAATACTGGGGATCGAAAAAACCAGAAAACTTCCCGAACTACCAAGCAGGCAGCTGGGGCCCAAAAGTATCTGACGATATGATGGAGCGTGACGGAAGAAAATGGAGATTAATTTAAGCATATGTCATCTGAAAACATCGTACATCCATCTGAAATAGAGAGCCAACTGACAACGATTTGGGATTCTCTTCAAGGAAAAGGAAAGACAAGAGCTTGTCTTTTCAATCTCATTATCTATTCCAACCTGAATAAAAGAACAGACTACCTTTATAAAATTTCGCAGAAATTGATCGAAAAATTCCCATCAAGAATCATTTTCATCACAGTTGACGATAAAGCACCAAAAGGAACTCTTAAAACGTCTGTCTCTGTCATGTCTTCTGAATCTGAAAACAGCGAAACTGCCTGTGATTTTATCAATGTGATGCTTAGTAAAGACTCGGAAGAAAAAGCACCTTTTTTGATACTACCGCATTTGCTAGCAGACCTTCCTGTTTATTTACTTTGGTCTGACGATCCTGCTAAGAACGATCCCACAGGTCAAAAACTCGAAAAACTTGCAACAAGAGTGATCTTCGATTCTGAATCAACAGATCACCTTGGCGATTTTGCTACAGCATTACTTAAGCATAAAGAAGCATCCGGTGCAGATATTGCTGATCTTAACTGGGCCCGCATAGAAGGATGGAGGGTACTTCTTGCAGAAACATTTAAATCGAGAGAGAAACTTGAAGATCTTAACTCTCTTACACAAATGAAGATTTTCTATAACTGCAAAGAAAGCGACTTCTTTTGCCATACGAAAATACAAGCTCTTTATCTTCAAACATGGATCGCAACGCAAATGAACTGGGAGTTTTCTAAATCCCAAAAGCAAGAAGAAAACACTCACTTTTATTACAAAAACGGCAATAAAGAAGCAGAACTTGTTCTTATACCAATAAATATAGAAAACGTAGCACCAGGAAGACTCATTCGCCTTGAGATTACAACAGAAAAAAAAGATACTTTCCATATACGAAGAAAAGAAGATCAACCACATATAATAGATGTGGAGTATGCAACACCAAATTTTTGCCAACTCCCCTCACAATTTATTTTTGATCGCTACGAATCAGGACAAACTCTTGTGAAAGAAATTTTCCATRAGGGTACAAGCAATCACTACATAAAAATGCTAAACACTCTATCAAAGTTCGAAGACCGGGATCTGCTATAATGAATACGAAAGATTGGGATGAAAGACGCAAGATCATTATTCCTGGAAACAAAGAAGAAACCATCACATTTTGCGTAGAGCATTTTATTAAATGCGCAAATGACGCCATTAARGATCATGGAAGCTTCTTTGTAGCACTCTCTGGAGGATCTACGCCAAAGGCTATGTTTGAGCTTCTTTCTGAAAAGTACGCAGACCAAGTTGACTGGTCTAAAGTCCAGCTCTTTTGGAGTGATGAAAGATCTGTAAAACCAGAAAATCCTGATAGTAATTTCAACATGGCCATGCGCTCTGGCTTTGCAAAGCTGCCCCTTCCAAAAGATCATATCCACCGCATGGTCGCAGAAGATAACATCGAGCAAAATGCGAAAGCCTATGAAAAGGCCATCCATCAAATCCTCGGCAGCTATCCTTTCGATCTTGTCATGCTTGGAATGGGTGAAGATGGCCATACAGCCTCTCTTTTCCCAGGTACTGAAGGTCTGAAAGAAAACACAAGAAAAGTCATCGCGAATTTCATCCCTGAGAAAGAGACTTGGCGTATGACGATGACCTTCCCTCTTATCAATAGGGCCCAAAATATCGCTATTTACGTCCTCGGAGAGGGCAAGAAAGAGCGTATCCTCTCTGTCCTATCTGAGAAGGATAAAACCCGCCTATTGCCCTCTGCGAGGGTTGGGACCAAGGAAAACCCAGCTGTTTGGATCGCAGACACAGGCGCTAGCGCCTTGATATCCAGTAGCTTATAGAATTTATCTAAGTTATTTATAATCAACCGCTTACATTAAAACTCATAATGGGCGCAAATCCGGCTTTTTCATCGATAGAAAGTTCAT
>NVUU01000097.1 GCA_002402025.1 Candidatus Aerophobota bacterium | reverse complement strand
TGGTGAACGTAGACATGRTACAACCTATCCCASCAATAATCCACATGCCGATTTTTCCACCAGGAACAGAAAATGGTCTTTCAATATTTGGGTGTTTGTGTCTAAGTATGATCGCTGCAATAAACATGATTGCATACATCACGCTATAGAGCATAGCTGCCAGTGCGATAAGTATCCAAAAGGAACTGCTGATACTTGGCATGAACAGAAAAACACTAGCTAAAAATGATACGACGATACCCTGCATAATCAACATTGCTATAGGCATGTTGTTTTTGTTTGTTTTGTGCAAAAACGGAGGAAGATCCCCATCTTGGGCTGCAGTAAGTAATCCTCTGCTGGGGCCAATAATCCATGTAACGACAGTGCCGAATCCGCCAAAAGCAATCAATAAAGAGAACAGTGGCGTGAGCCAATGCAAACGATAACTCTTTAAAAAGAATGCGATAGCCTCGATCCCGCCAGAAACAAGGTTGATATTGTTTTTAGGGATTACGATAGCAATCGCAAGGGTTCCAAGAACAGAAAGTCCTATAATGAGTATCGCAGATAGAAAGATAGCTCTTGGGTAGTTTTTTCTTGGGTTCTCTACATCACGAACATGGACAGATGTCATCTCAAGACCAGCAAAACCAAGTACCACTCCAACAAGTATAGAGAGCTTGTGAGGGTTGCTTAGATCCGGAATAAAAGAACTTGTGCTCATAGAGATTTGTATGGGATTTCCTGCAAGGTACCAACCAATACCAAGAACGATAATCAAAACACCGGGGATCAAGGTACCAAGGATTACAGCTGCAGTACTTACCCAACCAGAAGTTTTAATTCCTCTGAAGTTTAAAAATGTAGCGCCCCAGTATAGAACAAGAATCCCCACGTATGAGTAGATTCTATTTTGGGCAAGCGCTGGATTGATGGTATACGCAATAGTTGCAGCAACAAAAGACAAAACAGTTGGGTAGTATGGAACATTTTCGATCCACTGAAGCCAGATTGCGAGTAAGCCCATTTTGTGACCCATAGCTTCTTTTACCCATGCATATACTCCGCCATTTTTTGGGTATGTTGAGGCGAGCTCTGCTGAAACAAGTGCAACAGGAATAAAAAATCCTACTGCCGCTATCAGGTAATAAAAAAGAGAGGAAAATCCATACTCTGCTGTGATTGGCCAGTTTTTAATACTACAGATTGCTGCAACGTTAATCATAGCAAGAACAAAGATAGTCAGGCTTTTTTTAGAAGTCTTGGATTCCATTGGGATATGCCACAGGGAGTAAAATGTCTATTAATTGTTCTATTTAAAGAGGCTCGTCTTCTGTTGCTAGGGCCTTATCTAGATTCCAGCTTGGTTTCTTGAACATAAGTATTAAGAACGGTATCGCAATGAATACCACCATCCCAACGATTAGGAAGGTTTCATAGAAAACAAAGTTGGTAAGTACAATGTTAGATGGTGGAAAAAAACCAATAATTATGGTGAACGTAGACATGATACAACCKATCCCAGCAATAATCCACATGCCGATTTTTCCACCAGGAACAGAAAATGGTCTTTCAATATTTGGGTGTTTGTGCCTAAGTACGATCGCGGTAATAAACATGATTGCATACATCACGCTATAGAGCATAGCTGCAAGAGCTATCAAAATCCAAAAAGAGCTGCTAACAGTTGGCATAAACAAGAAGACAGATGCAAGTGCAGACACGATAAATCCCTGCATAACCAGCATAGAGGTTGGCATATTATTTTTGTTTGTTTTATGCAAAATAGGAGGAAGGTCCCCATCTTGAGCGGCTGTTAGCAAACCTCTGCTAGGTCCAATAATCCAAGCAACAACTGCTCCAAATGCTCCAAAAGCGATTAAAATTGAAACAATGGGCGTGAGCCAAGAAAGGCCATAGCTTTTTAGAAAGTATGCGATGGCATCCATCCCACCCGATACAAGACTAATGTTCTCTTTTGGGATTACCATAGCAATAGCGAGTGTTCCAAGAACAGAGAGCCCGATGATAAGTATCGCAGATAGTAAGATAGCTCTTGGGTAGTTTTTTCTTGGGTTTTCTACATCACGAACATGAACCGCTGTCATTTCAAGCCCTGCAAAACCAAGTACCACTCCAACAAGGATAGAGAGCTTATGAGGGCTGTTAAGGCTAGGAACAAAAGATTGAGCAGTAATTACAATCTGAGAGGGTTGCCCTGTTGAGTACCAGACCACACCAAGAATGATAATCAGAGCACCAGGGATCAGCGTACCAAGAATCACGGCAGAAGTACTAACCAATCCGGAGGTTTTAATCCCTCTGAAGTTCAAAAATGTTGCGCCCCAATAAAGTATTAAAATACTGAAAAAGGAATAGACGTTATTTAAAGCAAGGCTAGGGCTAATCGTGTAAGCGAGTGTTGCAGCTACGAAAGATAATACCGTTGGGTACCAAGCAACGTTTTCTATCCACTGAAGCCAGATTGCTAAAAACCCCATCTTATGACCCATAGCTTCCTTTACCCAAGAATATACACCACCATTCTTTGGGTAGGTAGACGCAAGCTCTGCTGAAACAAGAGCGACAGGAATAAAAAATCCGACTGCTGCTATCAAATAGTAGAAAAGAGAGGAAAAGCCATACTCTGCTGTGATCGGCCAGTTCTTTATGCTGCAGATCGCTGCAACGTTAATCATAGCAAGAACAAAGACCGATAGGCTTTTTTTAGAAATTTTGGTACTCATCGGATGTTTCCATTTAGGATGAATTATCTATAGTAAATCGTTTTATAATAAGATTTGAGTCATTAAATAAATACAGTTTTCTGAAAAATAAAGACAAAGCATCAAAGGCTTAAGAAAGCAAGCAGAGTGGGGCGAGAACATACTACAGAGAATATTTTCTTGTCGGCTAGTTTTTTAATGAAGTAGCTCTGTGCAACAGGTTTTTTACAATGAAACTTTATTCTCCTTTTGTTATCATTGCTGCTTTTTAATTAGCTATTATAGGAAGGTATATGGATTTTACACTAACATCAAGTGGACAGCCTGTTAGACAGCCTGTTCAAGTTCCCCTGAATGAAGACCCGCTAGAGCGAAAATTTAGTAATTGGATAGGTTCACAAATAAATAACCTTCATGCACAAAGGGCAGTGCGTATAATGAAAAGATCTTTAGGATTAATGGACGAACCAATCTCTGATAAGTTAGATTTGAGGCACTTAAAGATTTCATCGCTCCCTGATGATATAAATTGGGACCATTTGGAAGAACTGATACTAATCGATACTTCCATAAGCTCACTTCCGAGGGGTTTTAATCCTGGAAAATTAGTGAACGTATGCTTAGCTGAAACGCCATTAGAATCGTGGCCAGCAGAACTTGATTGTTCATTCCTAGAAGTATTAAATTTAACTGGAACGGAAATAAAAAAATTTCCACCAGGATTTAATCCTCCAAGATTAAGAAAATTAATTTTAACTGGAGCTCCTGTAGAAGAGTTGCCAGAAGGATTTAACCCTGGAAAATTAGAGGAATTATTTTCAGCTAAAACATTCCTAAGACGCCTTCCAGAAGGATTTAATCCTCCATTTTTAAATCTATTAGATTTAACTGAAGCGAAATTATTCGAATGGTTGCCTGTGGGGTTTAATCCTCCAAATTTAAGCTTATTAAATTTAGATGAAACGTTACTAAAACAGTTTCCAGCAGGATTTAATCCTCCAAAATTAACTAAGTTATTCCTATACAAAACGCCACTAGAATTGTGGCCAGAAGGACTTGATGCTGCACAATTGAAGTTAGATATAAGAGGAACTCCACTAGAAGCAGCTCTACAAGCAGTTCTACATAGAGCGTAAAAAAATATATCCTATGGATGAAATTTTATTACTTATACAAAGATGCAGAGCAAAATACTCTGCATCTTGTCAGTGCCTTTGCTGCAGAGGCTGGTCTAGTGATAGCAAGAATCCACAATTACAATCGATGCAATGGATCAAAACTTTAAGTTATTTAACCTTCTGTGTTAGATAGTAGCTCAAGGTTTTTCTATGATGCGTGTTATTTTTCTATTTTTACTTACCTTTTTTTCAGCCTCTTTGTTTTCTTTCAAAGAAGCTGACGTAAAGAAGGAAATCAGTGTTGCTTGCAAAAAATACATTAAAGACAAAAATATACGCGGACTTTCTGTGGGTGTCATTAAAGCAAGCTACGATTTAGAAAGTCCTTTTGAAAAAACTTTCTATTTTGGCCAATCCAAAAAATCTCCACAGACTAATGTGAAAGAAGCAACTCAGTTTCGTATTGGGGATCTTTCAAAAATGTTTGTAGCAGCGCTTCTTTGTCATTTTGTTGAGACAGGGAAGTTAGATCTTTCCGACACGCTTGAAAAGCATCTCCCGAAATCATTTAAAATGCCGGATTACCACGGAGAGAAAATAACTCTTTTTCAGCTAGCAACCCATACTTCCTCTCTGCCGAAGATACCGACAATACCTATGAAGGATTACCAAGTAAGTATTAAAGAGATCCAAAACTATTTAAGACCTTTTAAATTCCCAAAGAAGCCAGGAACAAGGTATGAGCTATCGGACCTTGGTTATGGTTTGCTTGTTTATGCTATGGGAAGGATCTCTAGAAGCTCTTTCGAAGAGCTTTTGAAGGAGCATCTTTTAAATCCTTTATCGATTTCAACGTTGCATTGCAAAATGTCAGCCTTTGCTGTGCAAAGGTTGTGCGAAGGATACAAGGGGCTTTTTCTAGTTAAAAAGCATTTTGTTGATAAAGACTGGTGCTTTTTTAAACCAACACGAGGTCTTGTCTCAAATACAGTCGCTTTGCAAAGTTGGATGAGATTTTTGCTAAAAGTTGAGAAAACACCTCTTGACTCGATTCTTAAAAATCTGTTGCAGATCACCTATACTTTTGAAGAAAGCACAGTAAAAAAAGCAGCCTTTCCTTTTATCGTCTCTCCTCTTTCTTTAGAAAAAGCTCTCACAACTTATAGTATAGGGGGGACCTATCATGGTTTTACTTCTCATATGGCTTTTATCCCTGATACAAGAACTGGCGTTGTGATTCTTTCTAATGCAGAGGAAAATGTAGGGCATCTTGCAAAAAATCTTCTTGAAATCTTAAGTGATTAATCAGCTTTCACAATAGGAAGACTCTTCCAGGATGTTGTGTACATGCTTCTATTCAAGACTTGGATATAGGCGCACCGAGGGTGCGGAAATTATCCTTAATCCTTCTAAAAAATCCTGACTTAGATCTGATTGTTGATCTAAACAGGTTTTTAAAGTTTCGTAACTTAAGAGAATTTGGTCTCAAATCTTTTTTCAATTCCTGCGTTCTCTTCAGAAACTGAATTTACAGAACAAATGTTACACTACCTTGATCTTCTGCGGGGGATGGAAAACCTACCTGCGCTTTTTGTGTAAAGAAGGGGATTTTGGTCTTCGTATCTGTGAGAGCCTTATACAATGAAAGCTTGCAAGGCTCACTCATGTACTTGATCTATTTTTTTCTGATTTTCGTACATTTGAGCTAGAATCATATCACTCACTGAGTTTCCAAAGAGTGGGCCTATTTCATTTCTTGGCCTTGCGTGATGCGCATCGATAGAGCTTTTGTCGAGAGGAACTTTAAGAGCGATATTTTTGACTTTTATACCAAGTTTTTCAAGGTATCTTAAGGTACAGGAATCTAGAGTAGGGTCTTTAAAATATGTATCATCTTCTACAGAGATCACCCAGATATCTCGATCTTTTAAGGTCTGTTGCTTACTACACCTATTAAAATAGTTGCAGATGTGAAGTTCATCTTGGTTCGACCATCCGAAGTATTCAGCTGCTGCTAGAATAAGGTCRCCGAATAATGATGAACGAGTAGCTTTTTTAACACTGGAGGTCCCTCTGTCTAGGACAACGAACTTGGGGATGATGTCTAGCTGTTCGGGTTCTAAGAATTCTAAAGCTTTGCTAAATACAATACAGGCGAGAGAGTGGCAGATAATGCCGTCAACGGAGCCGAATTTTTGATGAAGTGCTTTGAGAATGTTGCCCATGACAGAACCGAGGTCATCAAGGCAGTGAGGCTTAAAATATTTAGGTTTCCCATCAGGAGGTGTAACGGTAACGTCATAAACGCTGAAGTTAAGAATTCTTAGTCTAAAAGAATCTAAATATTTTTCAACATGGCAAAAGCCTTCTGACAGGTTTCCACCGAGATTATTATCAAGAGTAGATATACTCCCCCCGTAAACAATGAGGTTAGTAAAAGGTCTATCATCATTTTCGCTGGATTTAGTTTCATACGTTCTAAAGGATACTGTAATCGTAGATCCATCAGACTCTTTAATAATAATTTTTTGATTATAGACGTCAAATTGTTTTTTGATTTCTTCGACTTGGCCGTAGTACACGCAATTTTGATTCTCTTCAAACCAAAAGCGTCGATAGATGCTTTTTTGGTGAGCCATAGGTCCCGGTCCTCCATGAAGATAGACGTCGTGGAGTGGTGTGAAAAAATAGTCTCGGAATAGAGAGGAAAAAAAGCCAGACTCATTTTTATGGACGGTAGGAAAATCCTGTTTATCATCGTTAACGACAATATCATCTTTTTCAGGGAAATATATAGCTTGTGAGGTATTAATCAAGGCTTCAAAGTCCATTTATCAAGATCCTCCTTTCAAGATCGGAGCAGGTAGTATAACAAATTGATTTAACAAAAAGCAAGGAATAGCATAATATGGGCAGGGCAAACGCATTAAAATTTTGATTGTAAAATATCTGCGAGATGGCCCTCTCCATATATGAAGTTTATTTGTGCATAATGTTTTTCTTAAATTTGGAGAGAAACATGGCACGTACAATTTTAACCGATGCAATATGGGAGAAAATAGAGCCCTTGTTGCCCCCTCAGTCAGGTTGTTGGGGCAGACCTTCGAAATCTCATAGGTTTGTTTTAGAAGGGATTCTTTGGATTTTCAGAACAGGAGCTCCTTGGCGAGATCTTCCAGAGGAATATGGCCCTTGGAGCTCTTGCTACAATCGCTTTAACAGATGGAGTGCAAAAGGGATTTGGCAAACCATCTGGCAGGCTCTTCAAAGATGAAATTGATTTGGAAAATTTTTCGATTGATGGGAGCTATATCAAAGCATCATCAAGATGCCTGCAGAATTAAAAAAAGAGGAAGAATGTTTAGGAACTTCTAGAGATTGCACGCTCTCACCAATGGTCTTGGCAGATGTGTTAAGTTTAGCCTTGCCCTAGGCCAAGTCCATGATAGTCAGCGATTTGAAGAACTCCTTAACGGAGAAGAATGTAAGAATATTCTTGCAGATAAGGCCTATGATTCAGATGAAATTCGAAATTTTGTGAACACCTTAAGGCGCCGTTACTGTCATTCCAAGTAAAAAGAATAGAAAAGAGCCCATTAAATTGGTTGAGAATTTTTTTCAATTTATCAAGAGGTTTAGGAGGGTTGGAACAAGGCATGAAAAGTTGGCGCGCAACTTTAAAGCGATGATTATAATAGGCTGCATACTGCAGTAGGCTATCTTTTGAGTACGCTGCCTAGGTACTTTTTATTAGTCAGCGTTTTTAAAAAACGGTACTGATTAAGACATAAAGCATTTACTTTTAACTTCTTTGGAGTATAACATGCGATTTTCAGTTTTTCTTAGAGTATTGACAGTGATTCTTTGCAGTTTTACACTATTAACAGAAGCAGCTATTGACTATCAGAGGGTTTATGTTTCAAACCTCTACGACGACACTGTTAGCGTGATCAATAAAGAAACTAATGCAGCTGGCAGTACAATTTCTGTTGGCGAAGGCCCCGCAGCTCTTGCCGTGACCCCTGATGGCTTGAGGGTTTATGTTG
>NVUU01000096.1 GCA_002402025.1 Candidatus Aerophobota bacterium | reverse complement strand
ACTTCATGTCCTTCTTTCAACACATCTTGTAGAGTTTTTGTAATACTCTCTTCTTTTTTGAATATTGCGATCTTTGACATAAAGTATCCTTACGCAGCCTTTGGTTTTGCTATAACATCTGTTAATTGTTTGGGCGTATAGGGTTTAACAAGTAGTTCGCATTTAAGATCACTAATGTCTTTTCTGTGTTTGTCTGTAACAAAGGCTGTTGTAAAAATTAGTCGAAATTTTGGGTTGATCTTAAGGAGTTCTTTAGCGAGATCAAGACCATTGATGTCTGGAAGCAGAAGATCGACTAAAATCAAATCATAATTTTTTTTAGCAACTGCCGCGAGAGCTTCTTGACCAGTTTTTGCAATGGTGGTTGTGTAGCCTGCATGTTGGCAGATCTTCTCTTGTAAAACCACATTATCTTCTTCGTCCTCAATAATAAGAATTTCCATAATTTACTGTTCCTTTTGTGATTCAATATTGCTTGGTTTTTTAAAGTTAACAATGAAGCTCGATCCTTTATCTTGTGAACTATAGACATCAATACTTCCTCCCATTGCACGTGCAAATCTATATGCGAGCGTAAGGCCAAGACCGATGCCGGGCACTTTGGCAAAATGCTTATTTTTCAACTGCATGTAGGGAATAAAAATTTTGGATAGGTCTCTTTCTGCGATGCCAATACCTGTATCTTGAACTTCCACTTTTACAGAGGATTGATCTTCGTAAATTAAGACCTTGATGTTTCCTTTTTGTGTGAACTTGATGGCATTGTCAATAAACTGCATGATGATTTGTTTTACTCTAATAGGATCTGCTACGATCGTTATGGCGTGGTCTGGCACTTCTAGTGAAATAGACAAGCCCTTGGATTCTACATTTTTAATTTTGGCATCTATGCAGAGACGGATCTCATCATTGAGATTCATTTCTAAGGGATTGTAGATCACATCACCAGATTCAATTTTAGCAATATCAATAATCTCATTGATAAGTAGAGAGAGTTTATTTGTAGATTTTGTGATTTGCTCTACCGTTGTTTTCTGTTTTTCATTTAATTCACCATCGTATCCCTCAAAGAGGCACTGCGCTTGACCAAGTACGGAAGTGAGTGGAGTTCTAAGTTGATATGAAAAAGTGCTGATAAAATGGTTTTTTGTTTGAATATTTTCTTCTGCGAGTTGCTTTGTATATTCGAGCTCGAAGAAAGTCATTCTGGCATCAAGAAGAAGACCTACACATGGTAGAAAGAATCCAAGGAGTTGAAGTAAATAAGCAAAGTTAAGCAGGTTGTAGTAGTGTACCTGTGGGTCCAAAATTGTATAGGCTTCTGCGAGGATTTGTGGGATCAAAGAAATAATGATCAATAGCCCGAAGTAAGTTTTATTGCGTTTGTAGTACACAAGCAAAAGGGGAAGAAGAATAACGAGGGTTATAGCAAGAGGAATTGAGACAAGAAGCAAATGGTCGATATTGTCTGTGAAGAAAAACTGAGGCGTTGTTTCCATGCCCATACTGAAATAAACAAACACGAACATGTAAAGCGCAAAAAATAATAGGGTAAATAAAGTGATGCCCTTATTTGTGTAAGTTTTAAGGTTGCTGCCACAAATTGCAATGATGGTTCCAAAAGTGAGAGTAATGGGTATGCCCATGCGAGCTTCCCACCAGGTGAAAATGCTCCAAGCAAAAGGATATTTTGTAAATAACACGTGTTCTACTGTCAGGAAGTGAAATAGATTCATAATGGCGAGTGTAAAAAAGCATATGCCAAATATGAGATAAGAAGGTTTGGGAGAGATGAGGTATAAGAGAATGCCTCCTACAAGAACAGAAATAAGACAAGCAAAGCTAACCCAATGAAGCAAAATTTGGATCAGTCTTATGTAGATAGGATTAATGTAAACGGCGTATTTATTCTTTGTAAGAAAACTCTCAAAGTTTGAATAGAGTTTATCTTCGACTCCGAGCTGAACTCCAAAATATGCTAAAATAATAAAGCATGCAGCAAGTGATAATATTGCGACACATACCCATACAATGGATTTTGTTACTTTGACTTTTTTACGAAAAAGTGGAGTTTGATATTCAATCATATCATAGCTTTTATACTGTTCGAATAATATTTATATGTATCGTGTAAATATCTCTTTGTCAATGTCTATTACGCGTGCTTTATAGTGTTTTTTAATAAAGGAATAGTTTATCCAAAAATTAGGGGTGAACTATGATAAGACTTGTATGTGATTCTATTACACTCGTACTCTTTTGGTACTTCCTTGTCATCATGACATTTTATGTTGTGTTGATTCTGATTTCGATACCATCGATCTATAAAAGATTTTATGAAGTGGGAATGGAAGACATTTCAACTCTTTTAAAGTCTGAAACACTTCCTACGATTTCTTTGATTATTCCTGTTTACAACATGAGACAAGATGCGATTACAACAACGTACAACGCGATAGAAGTAGAATATCCTGCAAAAGATATTATCATTATCAATGATGGCTCCACGGACGACTCTCTTGAGATGCTTATCAAAGAGTTTGCTTTTACAGAGATCATTGATTTGTTTCCGAAACACTTAGAAACAAAGCCTGTAAAAAAAATATACCAATCTACTCGTTTTAGTAATGTTAAGCTTATTGATAAAGAAAATGGAGSAAAGAACGACTCCAACAATGCAGGAATCAATCTCAGTATGAGTGTATTGTTTCTTGTGATCGATGGAGATACGGTGCTTGAAAAAGATGCACTGCTTAGAATGATCCGTCCCTTTTTTGCAAATCCGAATACCATTGCGCAAGGGGGCACCCTTCGTATCTTGAATGGATGTGTGGTGGATAGAGGAAAAATCTATGAAGTAAAGATGCCGAAGAAAGCCGTTGAAGGGATACAGGTAGTGGAGTATTTGCGTTCATTCCTCTATGGAAGACTTGGTTGGAACCATTTGGGTGGAAACTTAATTGTTTCAGGAGCATTTGGTCTTTTTGATAGGAAGGTTGTGATTGAAGTTGGAGGGTATGAACTCAAAACACTTGCGGAAGATTTTGAACTTACTGTTAAACTTTCCAAACACCAAAGGGATATGGGTAAGGGGCAAGGGATCTTCTTTATTCCCGATCCTGTTGCTTGGACTTACGTTCCAGATACTTGGAGCTGGCTTGGGAATCAAAGAGCAAGATGGCATCAAGGGCTTTTTGAAGTTCTTATGATTCATAAGAATGCGACGTTCAATCCAAGATACGGCATGACAGGTATGATTGGCATTCCATACATGTGGCTGGGGGAGCTTCTTGAGCCGGTTATCGAGGTAATTGGGTATGTGATTTTAATCATCGGTGTAAGTCTTGGCTGGTTTGGATGGGGAAGGATTTTTCTTTTTATGAGTATTGCCTGGGGATTTTCAGCGATTGTGACTTTAATTTCTGTTGTTCTTGAGATCACGACCTTTAGAAGATATGAGCGTTTTGCTGAACTTGGAAAGATGTTTTGGTACACACTCATTGAAAATATTGGCTATAGACAAATTTCTATATGGTGGAGACTTAGGGGCTTTGTCCGCTATTTCAGAAAAAGCAAAGAGTGGTGATGAGAAGAGTTTTTTTGCTTCTACTTTTTTTTTCTGCAAGCTTTGGATATTCAGAAGAATATTTAAGGTTTCGTGATCTTATTCACGAGGCAAAATATTATGAGCAGCAAAAAGACTATCCAAAAGCGATAGAAGCTTATAAGCAACTTCTTTCTCTTGATCCAAGAAATCTCATCTATTTAACGGCTGTTGCGAATCTCTACAAAGAGATGGAAAATTATGAAATGGCAGAGTCTTATTATTTGAGACTGCTTCATTATTATCCACAAGACATAGAAGCCAAGATGAATCTTGGTGAGGTGTATTACAAAACAAAAAACTACGATAAGGCCAAGCTTTATCTCACAGAAGTTGTGAATGAAGATCCTGAGCGATTCCGAGCAGTGGTTATCCTTGCTCGTATTTATAATAAAGAGTCTAACAATAAAGCCGCTTACAAATACTTAGAGATGGCTCATTCGATAGACCCATCAGATGATCAGGTATGGAAGCTTATGTCTTCCTATCATGTGAGACAAGGAAACCATAGCGCGGCTTACGATTACTTGTTTGCCACAGCGAATCTTACAGATTCTCCAGAATTGCAATATATGATGTGGGGACTTAGGCCCTACATATATCCATCGCTTAAAATAATGTCTTCGTATTCTCAAGAAAGAGAAAGAGATCTTGTATCGAAACTTATGACGGTGCAGCTTGATACGTGGATGCATGGGCTTGATTTAACAATACCTATTAAGAGTAATTACAGATTTATCAATCGTTTTTTCTTTGGACCTGTTCGACAGATAAATCTTGTAAACGGACTGAACAACTACTATTTGAATGAATACAACTTCACAACGGGATTTGAAATTTATAGGGAGCCTAATTTTTTGATGAGGGTATTATCAAATCAAAGATGGGCCCRAGATAAGCCACCTGWGATTTTTTCATTCAAAGGGAAAGTTGTTTGGGAGCCTTCTCTTTCTTTCCGCTACGCAAGTGAAAATCATATGTTTGCTATAAGTGGCGCTAAAGACTCAATTATAGGGAGAAATTTTAGAGGCGAGACAGAAGCTCTTTTTGTGAGAAGAAAAATATTGAACGCTCTTTATGAATTCAGGGATTCTAAGAGTTTTTCTGCGATTGGGATCGAAGGAAATATAGGAACATATCAATCAAAGCAAAGTTCCTTTAGAAAGGAGTTTTATACCTGGGCGCGTTATGACATGAACTATGCTCCCTTCCATATGGTTTTAGAATATAAGTATGATTTTTCCACTTTTAACTTCATCGATCCAGACTATAGTTCTCATAGGGCAGAATACCGCCACAATGCAAAAATATCTTTTATAAGAGTATGGAAACGCCAAGGAACTTTAGACGCACATTATCATTTCTATTGGGATAAAAGAAGGGACTTTGTGAACGAAGCTGTAGAGATAAACCAGGTAGGAGTTGTTCCACAGGAGCTTAAGTTAAATATCTATACAGCGCATGTCATAGAATGCATTGGTTCAAAGACGATTGGAAATAGTTTAGATTTCGAGATGAAGTTCATGTATTACATGGATTCAAATGATTATAGGACAGCTTCAGGAAAACTCAGTTTAAAGTGGGTGTTTTAGGCGCTAAGGGCTTGTTTGTAATAATAAACTCTTTTTTTTGCGAGCTCTTTCCAAGAAAAAGTATGTGCAACCTCTTCTGATTTATTTGAGAGTTTTGAGTAGTCTGCATCTGGCATTGTGATGATGGATTCGATAGCATTTGCAAGAGCCTTTGGATCTTCTTTTTTTATACATTTACCGATGGCAAATTCGTGGATGCCTCCAACGTCTGTGTAAACAAGAGGAAGACCGCATGCCATAGCTTCAAGGGCGGAGATTCCAAAACCTTCGGATCTTGATGGCATGAGTGATAATTTTGAGATGTTATGAATTTTCACAATTTCTCTTGGGTGCCTGTGCCCAAGAAAGTGAGCATTTTTGAAGCTGTAGTCTTCAATGCGGTTTGAATCGATGACTTTTTCAAGTTCTCCGGATCCAAGAATTAAAAAATGAATGTTTGGGTTATCTAAGATCCTATTTGCTTCTAGGATTGTATCAACTCCTTTCGTTTTAGAAATCTTGCCGGCAAAGCTTACAAAAATAGCGTTTTTATCTGCATTGATATCGAACTCTTCTAAAATAGCGTTTTTATCAATCTGTTCTCTCTTGAAGTATTTCTTGCTGTAGCCATTTGTGATTGTAACAACTTTATTTTCATCTACGTGGTAAAGGTCCATCACCTCTGCTTTTACAAACTCTGAGATAGCGAAAATCTTCCTTGCGTGTTTTGCGGAAGCAAGGGCATAGGGTCTCATCCGAGCATCGTACATAAATCCCATTTGATCGCTATGATGCGCTGTGCAAACATAGGGGATGCCAAATTCATCAATGATAGAGTCAAGAGACCAGATATGTTGGCATTCAACGATGTCGGGCTTGAATTGCTTAATAACTTTGATGAGAGCTTTTCGAGCTTCTTGGAAATAGAATTTAAGAGTGTCTTCATCAAGTTCTTTGAAGGTTGTTTCCGTTCGAGATCTTGGATGAGGATCTGGGATCATGAGGGGGAATGATTCAATATTGTGGGTTTGATCTTTTAAAGGAAAGCGCCAGATATGATAATGCTTGGGATTTTTATAGTAGTAATCAAGATCGCTGGAGTTCACATGAGCGTCTGGGAAAAACAGCTGCACATCATGTCCGAGCAGAAGTAGTTCTTTCAAAATGGCATGAGCGCAAGTAAAGCTCCCAGTACCCCAAGGTCCTGTATTTGTAAGTAGTATTCTCATCTATGCAACAAACTTGTCTATTTTCTCAATCAGTTGCTTAAAGTCACATGGTTTCACCACATAATCGATCTTTGCAGTTTTTGGTAGACCTCCCTTTTCGAGATCTACTTTCCCTGTAATTAGGATCACTGGGATGTCTTTTATTTCAGGATTGTTCTGCATTTCATTTACTATGGTAATACCGTCTTTACCTGGGATTTGTACATCGAGTAAAATCAAATTTGGTTTTTCACTTATGATTTTTTCAAAAGCTGTAATACCATCATTTGCAACAACAACCTCATATCCAGCTTGTTTGAGTCTAAAGCTAAATACCTTTACGATATCTGGATCATCATCGACAACTAGTATTTTTTTACCCATATTATTTCCTTTAGTGAGGGATCGTATACAAAAAATCTGTATTTATATCAGATTTATCATAATCTTTGTTTAATGTGGTTCTCTTTAATTTACTATAATATACTTCTCTTTTTACGATTTTCGTTAACTTATTAAAGGAATGGTATTTGTGAAAAAAAAGACTATATATAATCTTGGCTGCTTGTATAGCGCTATCTGTGGTTACTCCTGTGGTTATTTCAGCAAATCAAGAGAAAAAACATTCATACTCAGATCTTTATCTTAAAGATGAACTGATGAGAAGTCAGCTTTTTACCTTGATAAAAGAGAATACAAAAGTGATGCAAGGGTGCGATAATTTTACAGACTCTCTAAGAGTGGCCTATCTCTATGAGAAAACTTTAGATGAGCAAGAAGCAAGAGACATCATGCAAGCTCTTTTGTTTGCTGCAAAGAAGCACAAAGATCAAACGAGAAAAGACAAAGATAAAACTCCATATATTATCCATCCTATAGGTGTTGCGGACTATATTCTAGGCTCAGAAAGATGCACAGATAAAGACACCATCATAGCGGCATTTTTGCACGACACCCTAGAAGATACGGAGACGATAAAGGAAGAGATCAAAGAAATGTTTGGGCGCAATGTTATGAGTATGGTGTTAGAAGTTACGGATGACAAGTCTCTCTCTAAGAAAGAAGTCAGGAAAAGACAAATCGAAACAGCTCCCTTAAAAACTGAGGGAGCAGCATTTATTAAGTTTGCGGACAAGCTTTATAACTGTCGCGATTTTATCTACAGAACTCCAGTGGGATATTCTCAGGAAAAGGTAAAAGAATATCTTCTTCATGCAAAAGAGATGACAGACTCGCTGCCGAGTGTGGCGCCGGGTTTGAAAAATCTTCTTGATTGTGAAATCGAGAAATTTCTTTCTTCATGCGGCCCATAAGAAGTGAATTCTCTACGGTTTAAATAAAAAGTCTTATAAAATATACCTGTGTCAAAGCGGGTATAAATAAGGGGGCTTTTCATGCCATTTAGAAAGTGTATTTTCTTAACGTTTTTTACGTCTCTTATTTATGCGATAGCGGCCTATTTTCTGATTTCCCACTATTTTTTCAACAGTCCAAGATTTAATGAAATAAGGCTTCTTGCTTCTGCTCTTTACATGTGGATTCCGGGTTTTTTTGCATTGTACTTTGCAAAAAAAGAAAAGATGAAACTTCCTGTTTTTCAAAAGCCTACAAAATTTGTCATTCCAGCGATCCTTGTACCGGTATTGATCACTTTTGTAGGGGTTTTTGTAAATCTCATATTCGCACCATTTTCTTT
>NVUU01000095.1 GCA_002402025.1 Candidatus Aerophobota bacterium | reverse complement strand
ACTTGCCTTAGCTTCCACTGGTTCGCTGTTGTTTCAACCTGAGGGATCGGAAAGGCTCCTGCAAGCTTCATAAAGAAGTTCATACCTTTTCCGTAGAAAAAATATTCTACAACAAGAGGCCTTGGTTTAAAAGGCTTCATAAGGATCGACATCAAAATGACAGGATCTATTTCTGCGGGATGGTTCGGCAAGAAAAGAATGCCGCTTTCTTTCTTAAGTTTTTTTTTCGCTATGCGGGAAAGTCCATGTACTTTCACATCATAACGTAGGGAAATCAGCTTCTTTGTGATAAACACAAAAAGCCTCTGCCAAAGTTTCAATTTCATAGAGCAAGCTTCGTTGTTTTTTATAAAAATAATAACGTCTTTCCCTATAAAAGAAAATGTTAATTATTTGCTTCCCTCCTGAACATGCAACTATCCGCTATTTTTAATTAATATTCCGTATGATAATTATGTATAATTATATATTTATCGTTTTAATTATAACCTAATTACGATTTTATTATTAATTAGTTTGACTGATAAGAGCTGGAGTTCCATAATCAGAAATAGGTACATGAAATACAAAGCCCACGAGGAAAACATGGAAATCCCACAAATTGATGGAGTTATAGAACCAACTCACACGCTCGAGCCCTTTGCAGAAGAACTCATGAATTCTCCTTCACTCGCGCACCTGATCAAAACAACAGCAAAACTATGTAGAGAAACAGATAAAGATATACCTGTCGCGTCAGGATACTCTGATCCAGTATCTAATAGGATCAAGGAATATGTATTAAGTTTTGATTAAGCTTTAAAAAAAATTAATTTGACGAGTATTTAAAAAAATTATAAAGATAGCTTTAATACAATTTTTACCGTCGATTTATACTTTTTTTTAAGTCCCTGCGGGGCAAGGAGCCTATATGTCAGTCGATCCTTCGAGTAGAAGACCCAATCTAAACATTCATCAAGTATCAAGCTCAAGCGAGCTTGCAGAGAGCAAGAAGGAAAAGTCAGTAAAACTTACTTTCTTCAATCCGAAAAATGCTCAAGGCGCGAAGCTTTCTGGTCGTGCTACTCACCAAAAAAGCAATAGAACTGCAGCTACTGCAAGATCTCGTTTTGCAATGAAGAGGCTAGAAGGAAGAGTCAGCAGAAATCCAGGGACTGTCGTTAGTATCAACAAGCGGTTTTCAGAGAGTGTCTCAAATAACGGAACAGGAAGATCATTAAGCCATGCTCAAACACTTCAAGAAAGCCCAAGAGCTGCAAACATTAGAAGAAGAATGGCAAGCTAGATACTCTTGCCAATCACATGTTCTTTGATATAAAGCGCGATCTGCCGGCATAGAGCTTTGCCCTCGTCGTAGGTCGCAAGATTTTCTGCTTGCTCAAAAGGAATCCATTTTCCTTCGAGAAGTTCTTTCTTATCGATCCTTGCATCTTTCGATGTAAGAGCTAGATAAAACTCTACACTCTTATCTACAAGAAGATTTTCTTTTTTGAATTGGTATTTTTCAATGAATGGTTCATCTCTAAGAAGAGAAGTAACCTCGAGGTTTGTTTCTTCGAAGAGCTCACGCTTTGCGGCCGTAATTGCATCTTCACCATCTTCGATATGTCCTTTGGGGAATCCCCAAAAGTTTCCATTACAATGCCTGATTATGAATAACTTATAACCAATTGTATCTTTAAAGACTGGGATAACCCCATAAGAATGGTCTTGTATTACGTCCAAGATCTAGCCTGTGAATTTTCCAAAGATGGTCGTTGCATTATGGCCGCCGAATCCAAAAGAGTTGTTCACAGCATTTGTCACATCAAATTTCTGTTTTTTGTGAGCAACTGGATCAAAATCTCCAAGCTCTTCCTCTGGATTATCGAGGTTAATTGTTGGGTGTAGCTCCCCTGTTTGGATCGCTTTGATGGTTGCTATTGCTTCCATGCCGCCAGCCGCTCCTAAACAATGCCCTATCATAGACTTTGTGGAATTGATTTTAATATTTTTCTCATGACCTGAGAAGACTTTTTTTATAGCTCTAATTTCGCACATATCACCAACAGATGTTGATGTTGCATGAGCGTTAATATACTGGATATCTGATGGTTTTAGATCCGCATCTTTTAGTGCTTTTTCAATTGTCATAGCAACAACAGAACCATCTGCTACAGGGTCTGTCATATGGTGAGCATCGCATGTTGTGCTTCCACCAAGATACTCTGCAAGGATCGTTGCACCTCTTTTTTCTGCATGCTCAAGTTCTTCTAGAACAAGAACAGCAGCACCTTCACCTATCACAAAACCATCTCTGTTCTTGTCCCAAGGTCTAGAAGCTTTTTTGATATCATCATTTCTTGTTGAGAGCGCTTTACAGGCAACAAAACCAGCAAGACCTGTTGTATTAATGGCAGACTCAGCACCGCCTGCAAGCATGATGTCTGCATCACCTTTTCTGATGTGATCTGCAGCAAGTACGATAGAATGCGTTGCTGTTGCACATGCTGTTGACACAGAGTAGTTAGGACCTCTGAACCCAACATCTATTGCAAGCAGGCCACCCGCCATGTTCGTGATAATGAAAGGAACAAAAAATGGGGTCAGTCTCTTAAAGCCTTTTTCTCTAATCGTTGTAACACCATCAGAATAGACTTTCATGCCACCCATACCAGAACCAATGATGATGCCAGCTTTATCTTTATTTAAGGTATCAAGCTTGTCATAGAGATCTGCATTTTCTAGAGCTTTTTTTCCTGCAACCATCGCATAAGCTGTAAAAGGATCTACCCTTCTTGCTTGTTTGCGATCAATATAACCTTCAGGATCAAAACCCAAGACAGTTGCTGCGAACCGTGTTGGATATTCACTGCAATCAAACTGATCGATCTCTCTTACGCCACTTTTTCCTTCGAGAAGGTTCGCATAAAATTCATCAACATCCATTCCAAAACAAGAAACAACACCCATTCCTGTAACAACAACTCGTCTTTTTTTCATATGTCCTCGTAATTCTTAAGATTGTGTTATGTTGGAAGTTTCTTCCGTAGTTTCTAGATTCAAATCGACTATTTTTGCATCTGTCCACAATCTTTCTAGTTGATATTTCTCTCTAAGCTCTGGCATGAAAATATGCACCATGACCTGCATATAATCTAAAACGACCCAGTCTCCATTACGAAGACCTTCGATATATGCAGCCTTTTCACCTTTCTCTTTTAGAGACTCTTCGACAGTCTTGCTTATCGCAATTACATGTCTATCTACATTACCTTCTGCAACGATAATATAGTCTGTCATAGAAGAGATCCCCCTCACATCAAGGGCGATGATATTTCTTCCTTTTTTGTCATAAATTGCTTGAGCAATCGTAGATAATAGGTCTTTAGGGCTCATTGAGATTCCATACATTTATTAAAGAAGTTTGCCTTACTTAGGCAAAGAATATAGCTCATTTTGATGTATGTAGTCTAGTACTTTTGGAGGAATCAGGTGGGATGTGTAAAGTTTTTTTTGAATCCTTTCTCTCAAATATGTACTACTAAGCTCAAGATTATGGATCTTACAAAACCCCCTTTCAACACGCTCGTGGTACTGCTCAGGGATCTTCGTCTCTTCTTTTTTAAAAAAACCCTCCCGTGAACCTATCAAAGGCGGAGCAAGCTCTAAAATATCTTTTGCTCTTTTCCATTGAAAAAAGTTCTTGAGAACATCTTCACCAAGAATAAGGTAGTACTGATCTTCTGGGGTTCGCTTTTTTAAATATTCCAAAGTCTCAATAGTATAAGAARTTTTTTCTTCTGCGATCTCGTGCTCAAGAATTGAAAATTTTTCTATTCCCTCTACAGCAAGCTTTGTCATAGCGAGTCTATGCTCTGGTGTGCCTATTGCCTGATCATGGATCTTAAAGGGAGAAGTAAAGGCGGGGCAGAACAAAACTTCATCTAAATGAAAATGCTCTAAAACCTCAAACGCTAGGTGCAGGTGACCCACATGTATGGGATCAAATGTTCCACCAAGTAGTCCTATCTTTTTTCCACTCATAATACGAAAAGCAGCTCCTGATAAGATGGGAATGGCCAATGTTTCTCATGAATATATTTTTCTATAAGATCCACGCGATCCCGTACGCATCTCATCGCAGCGTGAAGCGCTATGACATCATGTGCTTCTGCATCTTTTTCATTTTTTCTTAAAGAATCAAGAGTTTCAATACTTTGCATCGACTCTTCGATGAGCGATGAAAATTTCTCTAAAAATGCTTTTTGCGAACCAAATTTGCTGATCCCAACAGATTGTAATTTTTCAAGTGATGACGCGATATCATTTTGGTAACTTATCGCACCTGGAAGAACTGAAACATAAAAGAGATTACACATAAGTTTTGCTTCTATCATGAGTTCAGAAAAATAAGTCTCTTGCATGATCAGATAACGAGAGTCGAGCTCATTTTTATTTAAAATCCCCTCAAACACTTCATGAGTGGACGTTTTCGTAAATTCATCAAACGCATAATAAGAGTTCTCAATATTTGGAAGTCCTCTTTTTTTTGCTTCTGCTTTCCAGGAAAGAGAATAGTTATCGCCTGAAAAGCGAATATTCTTTGATGCTTTTAACTCTTTTTTGAGTACGGGCAGCACAAGAGAAAGAAGCTTTTCTTGTGARAGCCCCTTTTCATTTGCAAGAGGATCTATCTCATCCAAAATATCATGAAGAGCTTTAGCAACAATTGCATTGATCACGGTAATTGGGAATGCAGGACTTTGAGAGGAGCCCACCGAGCGCAACTCAAACTTATTTCCTGTAAACGCAAAAGGCGATGTTCTGTTTCTGTCAGTATTATCCTTTGGCATCTCAAGGATCGCCTGCAAACCGAGGTCTACTTTTTCAAGAGCTGGCGATTTATGCACTCCCCCTTTTTCTATGTCGTGTAGAAGAGCTTCGATTGCTTTTCCAAGATAAACAGAAATAATCGCTGGGGGTGCTTCGAACCCGCCAAGTCTATTGTCATTTGCACAAGATCCGATCGCAGCTCTTAAGAGCGCTGCGTGCTTATGCACAGCCTTTAATACTGCTGTGATCAGGATAAGAAAATGAATATTGTTCTCTGGCGTTTTTGTTGGATCGAGAAGGTTAAGCCCTTCTGCTGTTGCAAGAGACCAATTGTGATGCTTACCAGAGCCATTCATATTGGCAAAAGGTTTCTCATGCAGCAAACAAGCAAGGTCATGCTTGGTTGCAACTTTCTTCATAACCTCCATAAGAAGGATATTATGATCGACCGCAAGAGAAGCTTTTTCATAATAAGCTGCGATTTCATGCTGAGCAGGTGCGACTTCATTGTGCCGTGTTTTTACAGGAATTCCGAGTTCGATCGCTTCATTTTCAAAATCTTGCATGAAGGCAATCACTCTTTCTTTAACTTTGCCGAAGTAATGATCGCACAATTCTTGGCCTTTTGCAGGAGGCGCACCAAACACCGTCTTTCCAAGGATCATAAGATCAGGTCTTAAGTTGTAAAGAGCTCTATCTACAAGAAAATATTCCTGCTCGCAGCCAAGTGTAGAGTAAACAGATTCTGTATTGATTCCTGTGAGATTAAGCAGGCGAACTGCCGCATCATTTATTGCTTTATCAGAGCGCATAAGAGGGATCTTTGAATCTAAAACATCCCCTGTCCATGAGAAAAATACAGAGGGGATACAAAGAGTAAATGATTTTCCTATTCGCCATAAAAATGAAGAGGTTGTTGGATCCCAACTTGTATAACCACGAGCCTCGCAGGTCTTCCTTAAACCGCCTGTTGGCAAAGAAGAAGCATCTGGTTCACCTCTTATCAACTCTTGCCCGCAAAAGTTCTCTATTACAGTGTCAGCACCTTTCCAATCTAAAAAGGAATCATGCYTTTCCGCGGCTTGCCCCGTCAGTGGTTGAAACCAGTGACAGTAGTGCGTCGCTCCATGCATGATTGCCCATTCCTTCATTGCAAGGGCTATTGCGTCAGTGTAGATCGGATTAAGTTTTTTCTTGCRATCCAGGACTTCTTCTACGTTTTGAAAAATCTTCTTTGGAAGCATTTTTTGCATTACGCCTCTATTGAATACATATCTTCCGAAAGATTTCGATGGCTGCAAAGGTTTAACCGATTTAGAGTCATCATAATGATCTAAAACTTTTTCAAGAGCATGCTGTCTTGCTGTAATCACAGTACTATTCCTGTAGAGAGGGTTTTGATAATGCTAATTAAATAAAAAAGTTAAACGGTATGTAGAATAATTTCCTAGAACTTTCTTAAGAAAGAAAGTATTTTCAGAGACCYAGCTYGTCTTCAAGGAGTTCGACCTTTTCAACTGCGCGATCAAGGCGAGCTTTTTCCGCATCAACAAGTTCGTTAAAGATCATGGCTCTTTCAAAATCAAAACCAGAGGTCCCTTGTTCTTTGCGGTAAGCTTCTACTCGTGCTCTTGTTTCTTCTTTGAAATTTTCCCAATCAGCGAAAAGTTTTTCCGCATCTTCTCTTTGCGTATCAAAGTCTGAAATCTCACTCTCTTTTTTGAGAAGGATTGTTTCAAAAAGCTCTCGTTTCAGTTCGCCAAGGGTGCTCTTTTCTTGATCATTTGGCTTAAGATCTTTTTTCTTTAGATCGAAGCTTTCATAAAGATCTTGGCATTCCTTTAAGGAATGGCTTGACGGCTCTTGAACAAGGGTCAAACAAAGCTCTTTAAAAGAAGAAAGCTCTTTTTCTCTTAGTTTTTTCTTTTCGTCTCTTTTTTCTGCATGTTCTTTTTCTTTTGCTTCAAAAGGCTCCAGTGCTTTGTCTTGTACTTTCTTCATCAAAGAACGAAGATGCTTCACATCGTCTCTTTGCAAATGGATCTCTCTCAGTTTTCTTGAAAGTTCTGACCCTTTCTCGTATACGACATCTTTTGAAGATGGAGGATTTTCAATTAGATCCTGTTTAAACTCTTCAATAAGAACTTTTGCTTCTTCCACTTGCTTTTTAAATGATTCTTTTTTCTCGAAGAAGGATTTTTTTCTTTCCTTATCAGCGCTTTTTACACATTCCCAGCATTCAGAAAGAAGAAGTCTTGACTCAGAGAACGCTTGAGAATTTAAAGAAATTAATTTTGCAGCTGATTGAAAAGCTTTGATTTCCTCTCTTAGTTTAAAAAGAGCTACGTTTTTTTCTCTGATCTTTTTTTCTTCAAGATCAAAAAATTCCCCTGAAAACAATTTAACATCTGCGACAAAAGCTTCACTCACAGCCTTGATACGTTCTTTTTTCATGGGGATAAAACGATCGCCTATCCCTGACAGCTTTTTCAACAGCTTATTCTTATGTCTTATGCGCATCTCTGTTGAGATAATTTCTTTGCGAAGCTCTTTAACCCTTGCAGTAAGTGTCATGTAGTATTGGATATGTCTTTGCTTCTCATTATAGAACGATTTGTTTTTTAAAAGCGTTTCACCGTGCTCTGGCAACTTTAACTCTGGAAGTGTTTTAATCATCTTATCGTGGTGATCTAAATCCGTTTCTAAAGCTTTTAAAGCAAGTTCTAACTGTTCCATAGAAAACGAAGACTGCTCATCGAGGATTTCTTTAAGCCGTTTTGCTTCCGTGGAAAGCTCTGTATATTCCGTCCAAAATTTTGCTTTGAGCGCAGGATTGATTTTTTCCTTAAAAAGAGGAAGGCATAACTTTTTAGCTTCCCAAAAGTCTTTAAACCTTGGCGCCTTATTTTGAGAGATCGAACTTCTCATGAACTCTATAGACATTTTAAGACGTTCTTCAGCGCTTTCTTGCTTTTCAAGCTCGTCTTTAAAAACAGCAAGAGCAGAAGTTTTTTTTACTTCTGTTTTTACTAGCGGCTCTTTCTTTTTGTTTGAAGAAATTTCTTTCTCTTCTTCACTCGATTTTTGCATTGTACTCATCACGGGCAGACATTCTAAAATTGAAGGATCATAAAAATGCTTAGTCTTAAAAGATAAGTTAAGACATTTAGAGATAAAAAAAACTCATCTAAGGATGAGTTTATTCTAAATATCTTCTGATTGCGACACGATGTACTGGATTACTTTTATCATAATCACTGGATGAAATAGACCTCATTTGCGTAACTTTACTCAGAACTGCTTCTTCATGATCCATGAATTTTTTAGCAATTTTCATGGGTCTT
>NVUU01000094.1 GCA_002402025.1 Candidatus Aerophobota bacterium | reverse complement strand
TGTTGCTCTTGCAGTTTCTTGGTTATTATTATTATTAATTGAAAAGAAAAGCATTCTATCATTAGGGTTTCTTCCAATTTTCTGTTTTCTTTGTACAACTTCAAAAACTCCAAAGTCTCTAAACTCTAGGCGATCTCCCTGTGAGAGGCAATCTGTCATTGTATCAAGAAAGGCTTGGATAATACCCCTTACATCATTTGGATGCATTCCTTTCTTTTGTGAGATTATTTGTATGAGTTTTTTTTTAGTCATTGTCGCCATAACCTTCTCCCTGGTTGAGCTCAGAAAGCAAACCTATTTGTTTTCCTGTAGTAAAATCCCATTGTTGTATCATATTGATTTTCAGACAAGTACTTTTTTAGAAGAACGTCATTTTTTTTATTTTTAGGACTTTGCAAGCACTGCTCCTTTGCTTTAAAAAGCGTAGCTTGCAAAGTCAAAATTGAATCCATGGTGTATTACCAAACAGAAATTTCTTGTACTACTCCTAATTTATCTAAAGTGAAGCTGTAAGAACGCTCAGCTGTTTCTATCAGATTGACAAAACCGTTTTCATCTCTTGAGATTTCAACAAACTCCATATTTACGTATTCCCTTAGATCCTTTTTATAGAATCTCGTTATTTTTTCACCCATCGAATAAATTTGAGCAAACAAGAGAAATTGATTTATTGGCTCTTTAAGACCTTTTTCAAACTTTTTTACTGCACGTTCAAGAAGTTTTTCCGAATCTTCAAAATAGATGTTCGCAAACCCTGCAATAATTTCTTGTGGTGACTTAAGGAAAAACGGAATACCTCTTTTATTAGCAGGCCCCGCTTGCCTTAACCAGTTTAGGTTATGTGTTTTTCCATTGCCGCTTAACCAATATTTGTACCAATCTCTTTCCCAGTTAGCTTGGTTACCATCCCAATAACCTTTTTCTAAAAATAGATTCATCGTTTCTTTTTTATTCAGTTTATACGTATCTTCATAAAACACCACTTCATCTCCTGCAGCTCGTGATAGAAGATAACACTTACGTGCATCTAATGTCCAATCTCCACCAAGTGTTATCTTTTCTATATCCACAGTATGATTCAGTTCATGCGCCAAGACAGATAGTCCAATATTTGTAAAAACGTTCACACCTGATCGTTTTGCAAGCTTGATATCCTTATAGATCTGCATCCCCAGGAAATCTCTAACGCGGATTGATTCTGCTTTAAATAATTTTGAAGGAGTTCTATCAAGAAGTCGAAGTACATTATTTCTTTGCTGATGCGTAGTTCTATCATTCTCTACAAAAAGTCGCTTATGCTTAATAAGTATTTTTCGAAGAGGGTTAGACTTTTTAAAACCAATCGTATTTGCAATGGCTCTTCTTGCAGAGATCCTATTCACAAGTTTTATTTTATGGGTTTCATCAATTTTACATTCATAAAGGTTTGTCCATATCTGGAAACGCAGTTGGGGAAGATATGGATAYTCGTTATAATCGATATAGCTATGTTTAAAATAGCTTGGATAAGACTTTATATGCTTCCTATACCACTTGAATACTAAGTTTCTGTCAGATTTTGACTGTAAAACATTTGCAATAAGTTTTCTGATCTCAATATGATGAGAAAATATTTCTTTCCTTAAAGCCGCATCATCTTTTAAGACCAACCCAAGATCCGGATAGGTTTCCATAAATGTTTCGATCGCGTCCGTATGCGTTTTAATTTCTTCTGGTAGTTCTGCATTTACACTCAAACCAAATGCAATACATCCAATAATAAATAAATATTTTTTCATAACTCATGCCTCCTTGGAAAAGCACAACGCTAGATAAAATCTAGTAATATATCAATTATTATTTTGTTACTTCGATTAGCATTCTTCGCTTTTTTCCAGCACTTACTAATAAGAACTCACCACCTATTAAATCTGTCTTTTCAAGCATAAATGCGGGGTCTTCTATTTTTTTATTATTTAAATAGGCGCCACCATTTTTGATGAGCCTAACAGCTTCGCCTTTAGATTGAAGAAGTTCTGCTTGAACAACAACTTCTACATATTTTTTTCCTACAACGTCACTTACTTCAAGAGACGCAGAAGGAATATCTTCTTTAATTTCCTTTAAAGTACTTAGATCAAGAGTAGCTGTTGATCCAGGAGATGCAGCTTTTGTCACTTTGATAGCTGTTTGCAGCCCTTTTTCTTTATGAACAAATCTGGTTACCTCTTCAGCAAGCTTTTTTTGTGCTGTATTGGGCGGAAGAGTTCCCTCATCGATTTGCTTTTCAAGCTCTTCAATTTCTTCGATATCCATAAAAGTCAACATCTTCAGAAGATTGATCACGTCAGCATCAGCAACTCTAAAGAGGTATTGATAGAATTTATAAGGAGAGCATAGATCTTGTGACAGCCAAAGGGCTCCACCCTCAGATTTACCAAATTTCTTTCCATCGCTGCTTGTTAGAAGAGGAAAAGTCATCCCAAAAACGGAATCACCTGTTTCCTTTTTTGTGTAATCCATGCCTGCGGTGATATTCCCCCACTGATCGCTCCCCCCGATTTGAAGGCAAACGTCATGCTCCTTATATAGATGATAAAAGTCATAAGCCTGCAACGTCTGGTAGCTAAACTCTGTAAAACTCATACCTTCTTTAGATTGAATCCGGGCTCTTACACTTTCTTTTCCAAGCATAACGCCAATTCTAAATTGCTTACCAACATCCCTTAAAAAGTCAGTAAATGAAATTTTTGAGAACCAGTCATCATTATTCAGAACTAATGGTTTCGCAGAAGGATGATCAAAGTCTAAAAAATTTTCAAGTTGCTTTTTGATAGAAGAGACATTGTGCTTAAGAAGTTCCTTCGTAAGAACAGGTCTTTCTGTGCTTTTTCCTGAGGGGTCTCCTATTTTCCCAGTCGCCCCTCCTAAAAGCACCACTGGAGTATGACCGAATTTCTGGAACCAGGTAAGGGCTACGATTCCGACGAGATTGCCAAGATGTAGAGATTCTGCTGTTGGATCGAAGCCTATATAGAATTTAAGGGGCTTATCTGCCCTTTTCATGAGCTCATCAGATGTGAGCGCATCAATAAACTGTCTTCTTTTAAGATGCTTGATAATGTTTTCTTTCATGACATAACCTCTGGTATGTCACGATTTTACAAGTAGCTGCTATGAATGTCTATTAATTTTCGACATTGATGGCTAAGTGTTCTTCAGACTCTTCAAGAAGCTTTCCTTTTAACTTTATGGCAAAAGCAGAAACTTTTTGAGAGATTCTTGCTGTGTTTTGATTTTCATCAAACAACGAAATTGACTTTGACTTAAGAGTTACTCTTTGCATGGCATGACGAGAAATCCATCTGTGGATTTCGGTGATTTTTCTATTGAGTGCTTGCTTGGTGATTTCTTCGTCAATTTTTTCGAAATGTCTTTTGAGCTTCTCTCTCACCTTTTTAGTTTTTAAGCTTTCTTCAGCAATGTTTCTATTGCTTTCATTTTGACTTTCTTTTTCCACTGCAAACCCTTATGTATAGAAAAACAAGCTCTGCTCAAAACAAGCATACGCCCCTGCCATCCTATATAGAATCTGATTATTAATCAAAGAGATCTTTTGTGGAAAAAGAGATGAAATGTATGGCAATTGCAGTAAACTTACTTGTCATGAATCCTGCAATTTTAGAAGATAAGGCATAAGGAGCCTTAGATATGACGTTAGAAGAATGCAAGAAACTTGCAGGCATAAAAGCTGCTGATCTCATTGAAGACGGAATGCTCATTGGGATTGGAACAGGATCTACCGTTTTTTTCTTCATTGAAAGGCTTATTGAAAGATGTAAAGAAGGTCTTTCTATTTCTGCTGTCTCGAGTTCTGAAAGATCTACGAAACAAGCAAAAGCTGGCGGCATTACATTCAAAGACATCAATACAATCACAAAAATCGATTTAACAGTAGATGGTGCTGATGAGATCGATCATAGCAAACGTATGATTAAAGGTGGTGGTGGTGCTCTACTTCGAGAAAAGATCCTAGCATCTACGAGCTCATCAACAATTATTATTGTCGATGAAACGAAGACATGTGAGAAACTCGGAAAACAAAAACTCCCTGTTGAAATCGTTCATTTCGGGATTGATGCAACAATCCACAAAATCAATCAGCATGGTTTCAAAGGTGTTATTCGAAAAAGTGCAGACGGTTCTATTTATCACACAGACAATAACAATATTATATACGATATCTATTTTGAACATCTTCTAGATGAACCAGAAGTAGATCATTTAAAGTTAATAAATATACCAGGTGTTGTAGAAACAGGTTTCTTTTTCAATCTGGCAAATAAAGTGATCATCGCCTACGAAGATGGTCATATTGAAGAGAGGAACTAATATGACATCAGATCTTATCCCTGTAACTTTTCATAAGATCATGCAGGCCAAGTCTTATACTGTATTTGTCTTGAGTGCTTTGAATAAGAACTTTGCGATCTATACAGACTCTAAGGTAGGGCAAAACATCCAAATGCTTCTTACTGATAAAGAAAAACCAAGACCCTATACCCACGATCTCTTTAACAATCTTCTACAGGGTTTTGAAATCAAGTTACTCCAGACAGTCATTTACGATGTAAAAGATACTGTATACTTTGCTAGACTTTTTGCAGAACAGACTATCGATAACAAAAAACATATTCTAGAGCTTGATGCAAGACCAAGCGATTGCCTAACGCTTGCTCTTATGAATAACATACCTATCTACTGCAAAAAAGATGTCGTAGAAAATCTTGTTGAAATACAAGACTACTAGTATTTTATGTTGAACTTACCTTTGGCAAGATTCTGTATCGCATCCACTGCTTGTTGAGCATCCTCTCCCTCCGCTTCGATACGAATTTTAGCTCCTTTGGCAGCAGCTAGCATCAAAATTCCAAGAAGAGATTTCGCGTTTACAGCATAATCTTGATAATTGAGCATGATAGAACTCTTAAATGTAGAAGCACATCTAACAAGCTCCGTTGCGGGTCTTGTATGAAGGCCCTTATCGTTCATAATGGTAAATATATCTTTGATTGTTTTTTTCTTACTCATGATCCACTTCACAATATGTAGCTAAAGAAATACCCTATAATTGTTTTTTCATCAATCATTTTTCTATTTCTGTATTGTATTTGCATTAGATTTTGTCGCTTTCAACTCTTTTGTAAGCTCACTAAATCTATCTATAAGAGTCTGAACCGGGTGCTTTGATTGCATATCCACTCCTGTTGTCTTCAAGAGACTCACAGGATAATCAGAACTCCCTGATGAGAGGAATTTTAAATAATCGCTCGGATCTTTTGATTTTGTGACTTTTTCAACAAGATCAAAAGCAGCGCTTATCCCTGTTGCATATTGGTATACATAGAAATTGCTATAGAAATGAGGAATACGTAGGAACTCATACTGTACATGATCGTCATGACAAAAGTCGTCACCATAATATTCCCTATTTAGGTTCATATAGAGTTCTTTTAAAGTTGATACAGTAAGAGGCATTCCTCTCTCAGCAAGCTCATGAATCTTCAACTCAAACTCTGCAAAAAGAACTTGTCTAAAGAGTGTTCCTCTGATCCCATCGATTTTCTGATTTAAAAGATAAATCTTATCATTTTCGTTTTTTGCGTTTTTAAGAAGATGCCTGAAAACAAGCTCTTCATTAAAGGTTGAAGCAACTTCTGCAACGAATATAGAATACTGAGCATAAGGATACGGCTGTGTTTTATCACTATAGTATGAATGCATGCTATGCCCTGCCTCGTGAGCAAGTGTCATCACATCATTAAGTGTTCCATTGAAATTCATCAATATATAGGGATGAGAATCATAGCTACCAGAAGAGTAAGCTCCTGATCTCTTCCGTGTATTTTCATAGCGATCCACCCATCTTTGCTCTGTGAGCCCCTTTCTCAAAGTATTTTGATAATCCTCTCCAAGAATTTTTACAGAGTCTAAAGTGACTTCAACGGCTTCATCAAAATCCATTTTGAAGTCTGTATTAGGTGAGCAAGACACATACATATCATAACCATGGATCTTATCTACTTGCAGGTGATCCTTTCTAAAGGAAACATAGTCATGCATAGTACTGATATTCTCTTTCACCGTTTCAATCAATGAGTGGTATACTTTAGGATCGATCTGATTTGGAAAAAGTGCAGCGTCTAAACAAGAAGGATAATTACGAGACTTTGAATTAAAAATATGCATTTGCACTTGACCATTGAGCATCTCAGCAACTGTATTCTCAAAACCTCTATAACCTTCATGCAAAGCTTCAAAAGCATTTTTTCTAAGAACCCTATCTTCGGATTGCATATATAAGGAGTAAAGACCTTGAGAAAGTTCATGCTCTTTCCCCTCTTCATCCTTCACCTTTTCGAAAGTTAAATCGGCGTTGTTGTAAGCACTAAAAATTTGTGCAGGAGCATGAAGGGCTTTTGACGCAAGAGAGACGAGCTGCTCTTTATCAGAGGATAAGGTATGAGGTCTAAGCCTTGTAATTCTTTCTAAGTAAAATTTAAATTCATGTAGGTTTTCATCTTTTAGGAACTCATTAATCTTGCTCTCTTCTATTTGTAGGATTTCAGGCTCCATATAGGAGCTAATACTTTGGTAGTCGAAATAAAGATGCATGGCATTATCATATAATGCTTTATTATCTTGGTCGGCTAGATCTTCATCATGCTTAAGATGTGCATATACGTAGAGCYTTCCTATCTCTCTATCAATATCCATTTGCAAATTCAAAGCCTCTATAAGAGTCTTTGAACTATTACCAAGTTTTCCTTGAAATTGTTTCAGTTTTGTAAGAGGGCCGCTATCGCTTGAAAGTTTTTCAAAATCCTTTTTCCAGTCTTCAATGTTCGTGTATATAGGGACCAAGTCCCAACAATCTTCTTTCTTACTTTCACTTCTTTCTTTAGCCATTGTAAACTCAAAATTTAATTATCAACTTTCTGCTTCTCAAAGGTATTTAGAGTAGAACTTTATTGAATCCATCGGCCGAATCATACAATTTAGCAGTATTTAAATCAAACTGCTAAATAAGATTGTAAAAAAAGCTCCGTTTTCCTACTCTGTTAGTTTGTTAAAACGTTTTAAAAGCAGTCAATAAGGAGAGAATTTATGACACAAGAAACAAAAGAAAACATTAAATTAAGACCACTTGGAAATCGTGTCATCGGAAAAAGACTCGAACAAGAAGAGACACTAAAAGGTGGGATTATCCTTCCAGATTCAGCGAAGAAGAAACAAGAGCGCGTAGAGATTCTCGCTGTTGGCAAAGGGAAAACAAACAAAGACGGCAGCATAACGCCATGTCCCGTAAAGGTTGGAGACACCATTTTAATGGACAAATACGCATCTCAAGAAGTAACGCTTGATGATAACGAGTATGTAATTGTGAATGCAGATGAGATCATCGCAGTTTTTGAAGGATAGGAATTCTATAAAATTATTAGGAGAAATATATGACGGCTAAAGATATTAAGTTCAAAGAAGAAGCAAGACAGAAAATCCTGAAAGGAGTTCAAGTACTTGCATCTGCTGTAAAAATTACACTCGGCCCGAAAGGACGTAATGTAATTATCGACAAATCCTTTGGCGCACCGCACATCACAAAAGATGGTGTTACTGTAGCTAAAGAAATCGAACTAGAAGACAAGCACGAAAACATGGGCGTGCAGATGGTCAAAGAAGTTGCAAATAAAACAGCAGACACCGCTGGTGACGGCACAACAACTGCAACGATTCTCGCAGAGGCCATCTATTCAGAAGGTCTAAGACTTGTTGCAGCAGGAGCAAGCCCTATAAGCCTGAAGAAAGGCATTGAGAAAGGTGTCATTGCAATTATAGAAAGCCTTTCAACTATGACAAAGGACATTAAAGACCAAAAAGAACTTATCCAAATAGCGACTATCTCAGCAAACAACGACAAAGAAATTGGTGAGATCATTGCAAAAACTATGGAAAAAGTCGGGAAAGATGGAACGATCACAGTAGAGGACGGAAAAGGTTTCGAAACTACATCTGATGTAGTAGAGGGCATGAACTTTGATAGAGGCTACCTTTCTGCATACTTCATCACAAATCCAGAGACACAAGAAGCTATTTTAGAAAATGCTTTTGTTCTCATCTACGATAAAAAGATTGCTGCAATGAAAGA
>NVUU01000093.1 GCA_002402025.1 Candidatus Aerophobota bacterium | reverse complement strand
ATAATAATATAATTAAGGGTGAAATAATGACTTTACAAAGCGCAACGTTCGCAAACAGGTTTGAAAGGGCTCACGATCTCTTCACATCTACTTTTGGAAACTTCCAAGAAGTGAGCCAATCGATTGCAGGACTTAGAGTAAGAACAGATCAAGCTCGTAAAAACGCTCAAACAGACAATTTAAGAGAGTGCCATCCAAGAGAGCTGCATGACATCGCACAAAAGATTACTACACAAGCGCAGACTCTTGTTGCAAACAAGCTTCAACTAACGCAGGTAATTAATGCTGTTAAAAAAGCTGCTGATTTCGCAAAAAGAAGTCCTATCGATTCCTATACAATCGAAACAATCGATGCTTTAGGAATATCTGATGGTCTTGGTGGAAGAATCGATCAGGCACAAAAGCAGTTGCCAGCATTTAGAAAACAACTAGTAAGAGACCTTGCAAAACTCATAAAAGAAGAGCAAACGATGCAAAATGAGATCAAAGGTCTTACATCAAGCTTAAATAGTCTTCAGAGCTATATAGAAAACAGAGGTTGGTTCCAAGGTTTAATCAGCGCTGCATTCAAGAACTCACCTATTGAAGCTGCGCAGTTTGAAGATGCTTTAGAGACTCATGTTCCAGCATCTCTTGGTAGAGATCAATACACCTTGCCAACTCATGATGAGATCGATGGTTATGATTCAGCTGTTGAATCAGATGATGAAAGTGAGACAGAAGATGAAGCTCTTGTTACTAAGGAAACAATAGCTCCTTCAACTAAAAAAGCTGATATTGGTTATGTTGCTAAAGTATTAAGAGAGCAAAGACAGCTCCAAAAAGATATGGACAGAATCATGAACCCCGGAGGACACGCTACAGCAAGCGCTTCTGAGCCTTGTGACACAGAAGATGATGTTCAAGAGATAAAAGAACAAGTAGCTACTAAAACTCCTCTTAGAAGAAGTGCAAGAATCAGAAGTCAATCAACGGGTACTCGTGATAGCGAAGCTAGATTTCAGAAAGATAAGCAAAGAGCTGCAGAATTCTTAAAGCAGCTAGAAGCATCAAATCTTGTTGAATCAGACTCTGATCCAGAGGATGATATTCCTTTTTCAGCACTTTATCCTGCAGCTCTCCAAAGAAGACAGATTGCAGAAGCGGAAAAAGCTAAAAAGGTAGCGAGGACAACTCCTTCAACAAAAAGAAGTACAAGAACAAGAAAAGCTCCAATCCGCTTTGGTTTTGAAGTTTCTAAGAAAATCCCATATGCTGAAGTGCAAAAAGAGCTCGATGCAATTTCTGCTCAGTACGATAAAATTGTACCAAGTGTAAGCAGCGAAGAGAGTGATCCGGAGGATGATATTCCTTTTTCAGCACTTTATCCTGCAGCTCTCCAAAGAAGACAGATTGCAAAACAAGAAGCAGCGGAAGCTAAAAAGGCTCCAAAGACAAAGAAAGTAAAAAAGGCAGTGAAGCCAACTACTCCACCACCTAGAAGAAGCACAAGAGTAAGAAAAGCTCCAAACCGCCTTGGTTTTGAAGTTTCTGAAACAAGTGCATACAAAAAGCCAATGGAAATGCTTAAAGTAATAGTCTCTGAAAAGGAAACTGAAGAAGTACAAGAAGCGTCTGCAAAAACTAGAAGATCAACAAGAGTAAAAGCTACAAAAAGAGCTCCTAAAGAAAAAGCTCCTACAGCACCAAGAAGAAGATCAACAAGAAGAGCTGCTCCTGTGATCGAAGAAGAAGTAACACCTGTTGTAGTAGCAGAAACTCCAGCAGTTACTGTACCACTTAGAAGAAGCACAAGAACAAGAACAGCTACAAAATTCTATGGCTTTTCGTAATCAGCTTCTAAAAAACTACACTAAACCGCAAGGTTAGTAAAGAATCCCCCTTCTTTATAAAACCACCCAACATGAAGGAGATGCTTGTAAAAGCATCTCCTTTTTTCTTTCTCAAAAAATCTTTTTTTTTTACTTGCGTATTAAGAAATCGTCAGGATATTGTAGCGACACTTTAAACATTTAGATAAAATAACCGAACTTTAAGATAGTTACCTTTAGTAATTTAAACAAAATTTGGAGATAGTTATGACATCACAAGTAGCAGTTACARRMKAKWAWSCATTTCAACTAACAGTTGGTACTCAAGATAACCCTGGTGGTTTTTATCCAAAACTTGAAGAACGAGCAGTAAAGTTTGGCAATATGGGAACAGCTCGTGAAACTCTTGAAACATGTTGTGATCTTGAAGCATTAGGGCATACTACCTATGGCGATAAAACAATAGTAGAGCTAAGAACAGCTGCTAAAGAGACCATTGAAATCGGTAAGGCGATGCTCAAAGAACTACAAGAGGAACTTCTTGAGACAAAAACTACTATCAAAGATTTTGAAAACACAAAAGATTCGTCCCCGGCAGCAACAAATGAAGAATGTGTAAAATTATCAAAAATGCCAGCTCTTCAGTTTTGCCAACAAAATCTTACAGAACTTAGAAATATTGAAAAAGCCTTAACGGGGCTTATAGAAAGACTCAAGCAAAGAATAGGAGACTGTGAGGGTTCTCTCCAATTGAGCTCTCTAAGAACGCTCTCATGGGCAACAACACGAGCGTCATATGCAAATACAACTTATATCTATCAATATGAAGAAGGTTTTTCTGGATCACATGCTTGTTCTGATTCATTTGGAAAAACCGTTGAGAAATCAAAAGATCTAAGTATAAAAGCTCTATCTGATACCAATCATGATTACGATACAATCCAGTTCTATATAAGACTTAGGAAAGCAGGTATTACTGAAATCAAAGGTACGCATATTGATACTCTTGTTGATCAAGTAGCTGAAAAAATTGAGACTGGAAAAGCAGCTCAAGAAAAACATGAAGCGTTAATGACAAGTGTAGGGGGAACACTTAAGACTTTTAAAAACGTCCCAGGGCGAGGAAAGCAAACAGAAGACACTCATCGAGTTCAGTTTGAATATGCTCAAGATCGAACAAGATTGAATGTTCTATATACCCTGCAAAGTCAAGGAGTTGTCATCACACCTCACTTTCTTAAACGCATAGAAAAAGTAGGGGCGTTATATGAGACATATAAAACTACATATTGGGAAGGTGGCATACCTAATATATCACAAGCTCGTTACGACGAAGCAGTCGTAAAAGATGGACAAGAAAGAGAACCATTAGAAGCAGCGTTAGCAGATCTAGAAAAACAACTTGAAAACCTTCGACCTCCTCAAGAAGAAGAGGAAGCGTTATCTGTGCAAGAGAATGCTGCCAAACCTCTAGATACACCGGTGACCCATCTTGCAACACTGCTTTCTCAAATGAATGTTCAAACTCAGGTGATGGGTCAAAGAAAAGAAACCTTAACAGCAGAAGTGGAAGCAGCCGCAACAGAAATTAAAGACGCTATTGAAGGCATATTAACTGAATATGCCCAAATAAAGCAAAAAGCACCAGAAACACTTGCTGAGATAGTACGTCTAAAAGAAGATCTAGCATTGTCTGAACAAACTCCTGCTTCCAAAGAAGTTGTAGAGGACACCTTTGCAGCATCTGCTAAACTAATTGCAGATGAGGAAACAGCTCTTTTGGCATTAAAGCCCGAAGATAACGATACCCATGCGAAGCTTTTAGAAAAGCAAACTGCTGCTCTTGCAATTCAAGAGAAAATCAGTGTTGCCTATCAAAAACTAAACGAAGCTCTTACAGGAGTCTTATCCAAACATACAGAAGAAAAAGAAAAACTAGTAACACAAATTGATTCAGCAACACAGAAAGTTATGGGAGCTACTAAAAGATGTCAGACAGCGCAAGAAGGTATAAATACTCTTGCAGAAGAAAACATTGAAGGAGCAAAAAAAGCATCTCTTATAGAGGATCCAAACCTTAGTGAGTTTGATACTGGATCTATCACTGCATACGAGGATCTAAACTCAATATTCACTGGTATTTCGACTAAGGTTACACAAGTGGAAAATGATGCTACTACTCTAGAAAGCAAGCTTGAAGAACTCAAGCAAAAAAAAAGTTCTCAAAAGTAGAACCTGAATTAAAGAGATTATTTACCAGAGCGCGTGAAACTTTACCTGTTGCTTTTATGAACCAAGATATCGTAAAAGCAGCAGATCTTGAGAGCGCGCTTTTAGCTTTTTACAATCTATTAACTAGACTTGGTAAATTTAGCGAAACCACTCTTGCTGAAGCAATAACCCAAACTACTTCTATTGAGCAATGCGTCACACTACTTTTAACAAAAAACCTTTTCGATGCACGAGCTGACTCTGCCGTTATCGCAAAAGAAATCAACCCTGCTGCAAAAGCAATACAAACAGCCATGACGAACTTCCTTATAGAAGAGACTTTATCAAAATTTGCAATGCATCCACTTTTTTCAAGTGATGAATTTACAACTCTTGTTGCTCAGCCCGAACTCCAAGCCCAAGTGAAAAGCTATAATACTGCTACAAAAGCGTTCGTAGGATTTGAGGCAGGTAAATCACAGCCTTTCACACAGCTTAAACTTCAGGGACCAGAGAATGTTGATGAAATGACGTTTGAGAATCTTGTGGAACTCAGAAAAGCTATGATAGCGTTAGAGACCTCCCATGCAGGCTATTTAGTTGGTTCTATAGTAGCTGCCATGCAAGAAGAAGGCTTTATCACTACAAAACACTTCAGAACATATAACTCAAGAAGCGCAGTTACTACTTTTTCAGCTAATGCTGAGAAATTCAAAGGATGGAAACTCGGTTCTAAACTTGATAAAACAACTCCTTTTACGGACCTGCAGAATTCCGGAGAGAATATAAATAAGGAAACCCTACAAAATCTTATCTCCCTTAAAACGTCTATAGAAGCACTAAAAGTGCTATTTGCTACAAACGTTTAAGCATTTGTTTTAACTACAATTAACTTCAAACTATGTTATCCTCTTTGTTTTAAATATTAAATTAAGAGGATAATTTAATTTCTGCTCTTGCACACACGCAAAGGTAAGAACTCACGCTTATCACAGAGTTTGTAGGATCTGAAACTAAAGCTTTAGATGAGCTTTCATCTAAAGTTAGCATATTTATCACACAAGTAATTGTAGATGCTGCAAAGGCCTCCAAGCTTCCAGATGATGATCCTCTGAAAAAGGCTTTTTATGTCAATTGGGTCTCATGCGAAAAAGAATTTAAAAAGGGTCTCTCAGCAGTTAATACTCTTCAGAATAAAATTTTCTTAAGCAAGAGCCATCTTAAATGCTTTAATCGCTATAGCGATTATATCGGCTTGAAATGCTTCTTGCCAGGTGGCCAAGGTATGAGAGAAGAATATCCGATGGATATGCCGGACTTTTTCCAGACCTTCCATAAGCTCGAAGAGCGTTACCAGTGCTCCCATGAATCCGCAACACAGCAGCTAAAAAGACTCTCAGGATATATTGGAGACTTTAAGAAGTATACAGCACCAACAGACATGAGTACAGCTACTAGGCAATATCTTCTCGAACGCCGAGATTTTTAAAGACCTTACTGTCGTAGAGCTTTTCAAAATCTTTTAGGATTTTGACTCTTCCCGTATCAAGCTCTGCGTTAAGCACAGCAAGAGCTGACACAGCTCTATTAAAGCGTTCTATGTGGATCGGTCTTTCCCTGTAGGTGATCGCTGGTGATTGCATCATCCACATAAAAAAATCTTCTTCTTCAATAGACCACTCATAATCTTCTGAAATAAGCTTCACAAATGCAAAAAAGCCTGCGTAGGTAGACGGCCCTGTATCAACAGAGTCCTTACAACTAAAGCTTAGATGGGTTGGTTTTTCAAGATCAATGATTTTTAGGAAAAAGAAATTATAAAAGATCTCAATAAAATCCATACGGTTTTTACGTGAGAGAGCTTTCTTATCTCCAAAAATATGCTTATGGATAAGCTCTACACAGTTATTCACAAAAGTATCTAGGTATTTTATTGCGATGTTTTTGGGGTAGGAAAAGCCGCATTCCTCACCACTCAGGAGCTGCTGTTTTAAGAGACTTTTAAAATCATCAGCGTTTTTTGTGCCTGCATAGTCTTCTGTTTGGTTGTAGAAAGATGTATCTTTTGCAATCGTACAGACTTCTAAAAAGTCTGAGAACCGAGCATCCTTTGGCAGATTCTCAAGCGCCTGACATCTTGCGTGCTCATTCCATGCCGTTCTGTCTTGCAAGTTGAAATATAAAAACTTTTGATTATGTCCAAGATGCCTTACTGCATTGATAAAAGCCATGAAAACGGGAGTACAATTAGCTTTTGTAATAATACTTTGTTTTGTTGGCGATGRTAGTCTAATACAAGAAATATTCATCTCTTCGTTAAATAGATGATAGAGAGATCTTGGATAGTTTTCCTGTGTGATCGGATCAAACGATTTATGACGCTCTTTGTCGATAAAATTATCAAGTGTTTTAAATACCGGACCATTTGGATAGCGTCTTATCACAGCAGATAAGTGTTCGTTTTCATCAAAAAAGGAACTCCACAAATGCTGCGCATTCCTTGGGATTCTYTTTTCTCCGTTTGGAAGTTCTTTATCGGCAAGCTGATTCACAAGACCGATTCCTTGATCTTTACAACCAACTTTTATAAAGAAATGTGCACAAAGCTGATAAGAGAGCATCATCAAGTCTCTTACAAAAACATCTAGCTCATCAAATTCTTCTTTATCAAATTTTAAATAATCACCTGAGACAAACGCCTCATTTAAAAAGAGCATGAAATCGCGGATATACTGGGCACAGCTTTTCTTACCACCCTTTTCAATGAGGTTGTGATGAGAAGAGGCCAAAATAAGTGAATAAACAGCATAAGTTAAGTTTGTATAGARCTCGGATGATTTGAAGTGGTCATGTCTTTTAAAGAATTTTGACGTGTGACCAAGAACTTCTTTTTTGATTTGTTTTGCAGAAGTTAGCGCATCGATATCTAAGACCTTTTGGACTTTAATAAAAGGATCATCATAAAAACCACTCATGATGATACGATCAAAATCAACAACGAGCTTGATATGCCTCAACAAACCATGATTAAAAAAACGCTTTCCGTCTTCTTTTTTTAGATAGAGTAGCTCGTATTGCCTATCGTTTTTTACACTTTCGAGATCTTTAATGCCGCGCTTTTCAATATTCAAGAAATCTTCTTCGGACTCGCCCCACTCCTCTTCCCAAAATTCCTTAAGATCAGCAACTTTTTTAAATTTTTTTAGAAGTTTTTTTTCATAGAACTCATGAAGACCTTTGTACTCAGAAAGATCTTTCGCCTTTTTAGCAGAGATGCCGTGTCTCAGGATATCGGTATATTTATCGATATTTGATGCAGCTTCGCCGGCAAGAAGCATCATCGCTCTTACCCCCTGTTGCACTTCCAGATCCATAAGCTTAGCTTTATCTTTATGGTAAATATCTTTGAGGTAGTTATGAAGAGCTTGGAATGTCTGTTTGATATTTTCTATAGTATGCTCATCATCATCAAAATCAAGCCATTTGAGAGGAGATGCAGTAACCCTACCTCCCTCTTTTGACGCTTCTTTTTCTTTTTTGACATTTTCTACATCAAGATCAGCCATGCTGGATAGGTTATCCAAAGCTTCTACAAGAGTCATGTCTTCAATAAACTTACGAACCATAGAATCGGCACTCACTGTTGTAAGGGTACACATCCCCTATATTCAGTGTGAATGTTTAATTATAAAAAATCAATCGTTTTTTATAATTAAACACAAACTATCTAGAATAATAGACATAAAACAAGAATAATAAAATGAAGATTATATAATTATATAGCAGTAGATTGATCGTCATGCTTATGATGACGCACTTTCCGGAAATACACAACGCAAACAACTAATCCTACGACAGATACAGAGGCACACAAGAGATTTGCCCACATGAAAGCGGATTTTGATGCCGTAATATAAGCTACTTTAAGATAGTTAATTAAACCCTCTGAAAGGTTGTCTGGATTGTTTACAAGGGACTCCCCTTCCATTATCGAGTCTAAATAGTAGTGAAGATTGATTCCTTTGAACCTTGAATCATCCTGTATTTGTTCTTTAAATCTATCATTACCAACAACCCAACCTTTATTAGTTGAATCACTTATTAGCTTACAGCAGAGATAGGGAAGACTCGACTTAATTTGGCAAGAAGGATGAATTCAAGCTCTTT
>NVUU01000092.1 GCA_002402025.1 Candidatus Aerophobota bacterium | reverse complement strand
TACCACCTCTCGCACTACGTGGCTTTTGAATCGGCTCTGCTTTGATCGATGGGTTTGGCTCAAAACCTGGAATCGTCTTCGTTGGAAGTTTTCGCTTAATCAAGCGTTCAATATCTCTTAGAAGTTTATGCTCATCAATACAAACAAGTGACATTGCTTCGCCCTCGCAGCCAGCTCTTCCTGTACGCCCTATACGGTGCACATAATCTTCAGGCACACTTGGTAGCTCAAAGTTCACAACATGTGGTAGCTGGTTAATATCGAGTCCTCTTGCTGCGATGTCTGTTGCAACAAGAACGCGGGTATGTCCATTCTTAAAATTGGCTAAAGCTTGTGTACGAGCATTTTGGCTTTTGTTACCATGGATTGCAGCAGATGGGATCCCTTCACTTTCTAGATGCTGAGATAATCTGTTTGCTCCATGTTTTGTACGCGTGAAAACAAGTACTTGTCTCCAGTTCTCTGAAACAATCAAGTGAGAGAGTAGTTTAGATTTGTTCACTCGATCCACAGGATGTATAAGCTGCGTTACTTGCTCAGATGCCGTATTGCGACGRGCCACTTCGATCAATACAGGAGAGCTTAAAAGGCTATCAGCAAACTTTTTTATTTCATTTGAAAATGTTGCTGAAAATAATAAGTTCTGTCTTTTACTTGGTAATAATTTTAAAATTTTACGAACATCGTGAATAAAGCCCATGTCAAGCATGCGATCTGCTTCATCTAGCACAAGAATCTCGACTTGAGATAAGTCAATTGTCTTTTGGTTCACATGATCAAGAAGTCTTCCTGGTGTAGCAACGACGATATCAACGCCTCTTCGAAGTTTAATAATCTGCGGATTAATCTTCACCCCTCCGAAAATCACAGTAGATTTCAAACGCAGGTGCTTGCCGTAGGTTTCGATACTCTCACCGACCTGAGCTGCAAGCTCACGAGTAGGTGTTAGAATAAGAGCCCTTACAGGACGCTGTCCCCTATATAGTTTCGCTTCACTTAAGCGGTGGAGAAGAGGAAGAGTAAAGCCTGCCGTTTTCCCAGTACCTGTTTGAGCGCCGCCCATAATGTCAAGACCTTGAAGGATGATTGGGATCGCTTGGACCTGTATAGGAGTTGGCGTGGTATAACCATGATCTGCAACAGCACGAAGAAGTTCTGCCGAAAGGCCAAGTGAATCAAATGTATCCGTAGACATATAGTATTGCTCCAAATTATTTTGGCTAGATTGTAGCATGTCTTCTTGTTAAATACTAAGAAGTAATCCAAACTGTCGCCGGAATGACATATTAAAAATTTAATCGCACCTCATCTCAGCAGATCGCTATGGGCTTTCCACTTTAACTGTTGACCCTTAAGTATTTTTTACACATAATATTTTCAAAACCCACTGAGGTGGCATGGCCAAGTGGTAAGGCAGGAGCCTGCAAAGCTCCCATTCCCCAGTTCGAATCTGGGTGCCACCTTTTGTTCTTTTTGTGTTAGTCAAGTGTTGCGCAAATATGACCAACTTCATAAGAAAATATTTTGATACTTGTGTTCTTCTCAAGATCTTCTACAGACTTACATATCTGGCTCCATTCTTCATCGTTAACTTTACCCGCCTGAAAAAGAGCATTTTTCTGACACTGTAAATTAAAGGTAAGCATTTTTCGTTTGCTCGGAGTGTCCAGCATTGGGTGTACCTTAATACAAGCTTGAATCGTGTATCCGTGTTCTATAAGCAGTTGAGGAAGCTTATCAAAAATTTGATCATTCGAATTTTGGATTTCAAATTGTAGTTTGTCTAGATATTGGAGCATTTGCATTCCTATGTGATTTGGAATGCTGTAGAATGTGCGATTCCCTGTTAAATCACCTATTACGAAACGCCCTCCTGGTTTTAACACTTTCTTTACTTCGGATATCACCTGATTTGGATCAGAGAGATGGCAAAGTAAAAAGCGAACATAAACGACATCAAACTTTTCATCGATCTCTCTTAAATCAGTCGCAGAAACTTTCTTAAACACTAAATTTTTTCTTCGTGAGTGATCAAGATTTGAGTTGGCTATCATCAATTGGGATTCACTAATATCAGTACCTAAAACAAACCCCTCTTCACCAACAATAGAAGCAAGCTTTAAGCTCGTAATGCCCWCCCCGCATCCAAGCTCTAAGACCCTATCTCCAGGTTTCACTCCAAATCTATCAGTAAAATCGGAAGAGTAACCCCCAAGTGAAGCCTCTTCATAAATCTCTTCAATATTCCTCAAACGCAGATCATCACCCTTAGTAGAAAGTGCATAATTACCATCTTCTGAAAAAACACTTGAAAAAACTAGCAAACCGCTAAAAATAACTAAAATACGAAACTTCATAATACCCTCATTTCCATCATATTAAATCTTATACCTCATAAGTAGTGTTAGCACTTCAAAGCTTTCCCTGCTAAATTCTGCAAATAACGCTTGAAGTCATTCATAGTATGCCTTAAATTGTCATATCGCAAAACTATAGATTGAAAACCGAAGGAGTCAACAATGTCCTCTACACCTAAAGAACTTATCTTTGAAGAGAAAGCACGCAAGAAACTAAAAGAAGGAATCGACRAACTCGCAGAGGTTGTAGGAGTAACACTCGGTCCCAAAGGACGTAACATTGGGCTGCAAGCATCCTATGGTGCTCCGACAATCACAAGTGATGGAAACAGTATCATAAGAGATATTGAGCTGAAAGATCAGTATGCAAATATGGGCGTTTCTCTTGGTAAAGAAGTCGCAGAAAAGATCAAAGAAAAAAGTGGTGATGGAACAACAAGAGGCATCATCMWTCYTMMWKYTMWTRKAWAAAACGGTGTGAAGAACATTGCATCTGGCTCAAATCCTATCGCAATTAAAAGAGGTCTTGAAAAAGCTGTTGATACGGTCATCAAAGAGATCGATAGTATTTCTGTAAAGCTTAAGAGCAACGAAGATATTAGAAAGATCGCAACAGCTTCTGCTTCTGGAAACGAAGAAATCGGGAATCACATCGCTGAAGCTTTTGAAAAAGTAGGTAMANSWGKTNGKMRTYANYWTMGRANWKKKMAWWGGAWMTWYTNWYWTYAATWWWRRWMRWANRAARRTATGRARNTNTTRAYMGTGGGTATGTGAGCTCTTATTTCTGCACAAATCCAGAAAATATGAGCATCGATATGACGTCTGCAAAGATCCTTGTCACAGATAAAAAGATCTCAAGCATCCACGAAATTATGAATGTTCTGCAAACTGTTGCAACTTCTGCGCAAGAACTTCTTATCATAGCAGATGATATCGAAGGTGATGCTCTTTCTACACTTGTTGTAAACAAGCTAAGAGGCACTCTGAAAGTTGCTGCTGTGAAAGCTCCTGGCTTTGGTGACAGAAGAAAAGCAATGCTTGAAGATATCGCTATTTTAACAGGTGCTACTGTGATCTCTGAAGATCGTGACATGCATCTGAAAGATGCCGATTCAAACGTTCTTGGTTCTGCTGAGCAGATCCATATTACAAAAGATCGTACAACAATCGTTGGCGGCTCTGGCTCAAAAGACTCTATCGATAATAGAGTGAAAGAGATCACAAGAGAACTTGAAAACTCTTCCAGCTCTTACGATAAAGAAAAACTAGAAGAGAGAAAGGCAAAGCTATCTGGTGGCGTTGCAGTAATTAGCATCGGTGCATCTACAGAGCCTGAAATGAAGAAAAGTAAACAAGACTACGAAGACAGCTTAAACTCTACAAAAGCTGCTATCGAAGATGGTATCGTTGCAGGTGGTGGAACCACTCTTCTTCGAGCAAGCAGAATTTTGGAGAAAAACGTCTATGATAAAGATGAAGCGATCGGTGCTGAAATTGTTCTTAAAGCATGTGAAGCACCTTTTAGACAGCTGATCCAAAACTCTGGTTTCGAAAGCTCTGTTATCTTGAACCAGGTTCTTGGAAAAGGTAAAAACATAGGTTTCAATGTTATATCAGAAAAAGTTGAAAATCTTTTCGATGCCGGGGTGATCGATCCTGCAAAAGTTGTGAAGAACGCTTTGATCTATGCATCTTCTGTAGCAGCTATCGTACTCATTTCAGAGGCTCTTGTTGGTGACGCTGACGAAGATACCTCTGATAATAACGCATAAAGCATGATATTTGATGAATGTAGCTGTTTTATGTGCAAACGGTCTTGGCGATGGTCTTCTTATGATGATCATCGCCACAAACTTTTCTAAAAGAGGCCATACGGTCACTCTTTTTCATGATGACTTCAGTGTCCTCTCTCCCTTATTTCCAAAAACAATTCATAAGAAATATCCCGATATAAAAGACTTTTATAAAACCTTCAAAGACTATGATCTGCTTCTTGTTGAAAATGATAATTCCGACAAAGCTTGGGAATTGATACGCCTACGAAACGAAGAAAAACTTGATAACGTAACATTTTTGTTTCCGACGCCTTGCAAAAAAGCAGAGACGAAAAGAGACTATACCTTCAATCCCAAACTCCCAGTTGCAACAAATCTTGAAATAGCAAGCAAAAGACTGCTGCAATTCAAAGAAGCGTCAAAAAATAATGGGATTACTCTTGGTGAAGGGCTTATCTCAAGAAAATATAAAAATAGAGTTGTGCTCCATCCAACAAGTAAAGATCCCAAAAGAAACTGGAAGAAAGAACAATTTATAAAACTTGCGCACCTTTTGCAAGAAGATGGTTTTACTATAGCTCTTGCTCTTAGTAAAGAAGAGAGAAAAAGTTTTGAGGATTGCAGAGAATTCCTTATGCCAGAGTTTGACAGTTTTAAAGATCTTGCAAGCTACATATACGAATCAGGTTATCTTATTGGGAATGATTCGGGACTCGGGCATCTCGCATCAAACTTAAATGTCCCGACACTCACCATCTCAGGTAATCCCAAAAGAGTAAAGCTTTGGAGACCTGACTGGTATCTTAATAAAGTTGTCACCCTTAAGTGCGAGCTACCTAATTTCAAGGGAATTGGTTTTCGTTTTAGAGAAAGTTACTGGCAAAATTTTATCTCTGTTAGTAGAGTCTATAAACAGTTTAACAAACTTATAGGCACCCATGACACTTGACCTCGTTGCCGTGATCCCAGCAAAAGGGATCGGTGATGGCCTCATTATGATGGTGGCATCTCACAGACTCATATGCCAAGGCTTCCAGGTAACCACCTATTCAAAACCTCTTAAGGAGCTTGATCAGTGGTTTGAAAATCACAAGTTCGTAGAAAGACCCCCTCTTGAAAGACTGGAAGAAGTTTTTTCTGCTTTTGACCTTATCGTTTTGCAGAACGATAACACAGAGTTTGCAAAGGCTTTAATCGACCTTCATAAAGAAGGAAAGCTAAGGGCCCTCTCTACTTTTTACCCCACTTACGAGGAAAAAAAGCATAGCCATCTCATGGCACTTGATCGCGTCTTCCATGAGGAAAGACCTATGGTCGATAATACAGCAAGAGCGATCTCTTCTATACTCGGACTCAATCATATCTCAAAAAACAACGGTCTCAGAAATCCAAGCACTCTTGCTCACAGAAGATACAAACATAAAGTCATCATCCACCCAACCTCAACAAGTGATGATAAAAATTGGAGCGTTCCTAAATATTTAAAGCTTGCCCATCTATTGCAAGATGAAGGCTATTCCCCGATCTTTACTGTTGCACCAGATGAGCGAAAGGATTGGGTCAGATATACAAAAGGTCAATTCGAAGTTCCTCTTCTGCCGTCATTACACGAACTTGCGAATCTTATTTACGAATCGGGTTTTATGATTGGTAGCGACTCGGGACTTGGGCATCTTGCATCTAACATGCAATTGCCAACACTCATCATCTCCAACCATGAAGGCCGCATGAAACTTTGGAGACCCGGTTGGTACAAAGGAGATGTACTCACTCCATCTAATCTTATTCTTAATATCAAGGGAATGAGGCTTCGAGAAAACAAATGGAAATTTTTCATTTCTCCTTCTAAAGTTTTTAAAACTTTCAAAAGCCTTTCTCTTAAAGAAACTTTTCTACTCAATAATTCCTCTTCTCGTTATTAAGAGAATATAGGAACATAGCTACTTTTTAACGACCATGAAGCACAAACGATTCAAGAGCATTTTTCTTGCTGCCCTTTTTCTTTTAAGTGCAAGTCCGCTTATTGCTATTATCAACGACAATGGAGATTGGCAGCTTTGGAACTACAACAGGTTCTATGATGATTTAAATGATAAATTTGGGATCATGTTCGAAGAAGAGTTCCGTATCGGCGATGATATTTCAAAACTATTCTATCAGCATACAGCCGTCGGTTTTTACTACTACATCTATGACTGGATGTACATCCTGCCAGCCTACAGACAGATCTTTGTAAGAGATGCTACAGTAAATGTGTGGCACCCCATCTACATGCCTTATCTTGACATCAAGTTTTTGAAAGACGGGGAAAAGTGGAAGTTCCGTAACCGCTCTCGTTTTGAATATAGAATAATCGATATACCTGGAGCCAAAGATCGTTTTGTCTACCGCAACATGACAAAGTATGTACTTCCTTTTGAGTTTACAAGATTCAAAATACAGCCTTACATCGCGGAAGAGTTTTTTATTACAACTTTCAATGGCTTTGATCAAAACAGAGTTTCTGCAGGCCTTGAAATCCCCTTTCTTAAAGAGTTCTTTATGGACATCTATTATAGATTAAGAAGCGTAAAACCCATAAATAAGTGGAAACATCAAAACATTATTGGTGTTAATTTTGTGATCGATTTTTAGGTACACATGACAGAGACAGTCATCATATTGCTACTCTTTCTTAAAGGTGTGTTTGCAGGATTTATCTACAACTTTGTTGCCTTTACCTCAGCCCTCTTTATCTCTGATTTTATCATCCAGCAAGGAAGATCAAGTGGGCTTATTGCATCTGTGGGAATTTCTGTAACACACATGTTTTGGGCAGCGATTACAGCCTTTGCTCTTAGCTTCACCTTCCTTGGATTACATGAAAATATCTACATCTATACCTTCGTCGGGTCTTTTGTTCTTTTCTACTTCGCCTACCGTATTTACACAAAAAAGAAGAAAAGTAGATTCGCGATTTATACAAAACACATAAAACTTTCAAAGATTTACCTTGAAGGAACGTTTTTTGGTTTAGGATCTCCTGGAAAAATCATAGGATATGCAGGTCTTTTTGCAGCAGTAAACATCCCTRAAACAGACCCCGCCATCCTTCACAAGATCCCTCTTATTTTAGGGGTCGGAATCGGCTCTATCGGCTGGTGGCTTATCTACATCTACCTCATCAATCAAAAAAATATTCGCATCTCAGCAAAAAGAGCGCGTATGTTCCAAAAGATCGCAGCATTTACGCTTGTGTTTGCTGGGTTTGCAGGGATCATCAACTCGCTCATCGGCTGGCGATGAGTAGACTTGCCAGCACACAGAGCTTCAACCACTTGTAAACACACTGATAATTATCTGAGCTTTTCTAATTACACCTGTGAATTAAACCCATACAAGTTAATAAGATATAATTTATTTTTCAGATCTATTGTAAAATAAATATTTTAATTCTAATATTGATATTGAGGGTGCAGATCATATTCTAGTAAGAAGGACAACCATCCCTTTTTCTAAAATATCGGTTTGGCCCTCGTCATTATGGAGGCTACAATGAAAGATTCCCCACATCGTCGCAAACACTTGAAAAAGAAGGCGATAAAAGAGGCCAATGAGATCAAGGATTCTGGACCACTCCCAGAGGATATGATTGAGAATCCGGATTTTAAGAAGAGCTTTGAAGCCCACGAGCATCATTTGCCCCACAAAATGCACAAACAGCACAAGAAAACAGCAAAAAGGGCCAAACCAAGCGAAAATCACGAGGTTACTGAGCCAGATCATGCAAACCATGAGAACGAGAGATGGACGCAAACTATTCAAAATCAGAACAATCAGCGCACAAAAGATCTGAACTACAAGTTAAGTAAGAAGTTTAAAAAGACGGGATAATTCAAAAATTTCTTCCATTGTCCATAATCGCTATAGGCAAGTACAATAGTACCTTATGGATACACCATTATTTACAATATCAACAGTTACAGCTGACCCAGCATCAATTATAACCCCATCTTGGATAGACTCACATATTATAATCCTATCTATTCCCATAGTTTCATAATAAGCTGTTTTATCTATTTTTTTTGATACCGTTCTTACTGCTAAAAA
>NVUU01000091.1 GCA_002402025.1 Candidatus Aerophobota bacterium | reverse complement strand
CTATTATAAAAATGATTTACGATAGCATCTATTTTAAGATTGTTTACTTTTCAAAAGAAAGAACCTAACTAAACAAAAATTAACAAACAAATAATTTTATTAACAAATATATAATTTAAAATACATAATATTAATAAATTTAACCCTGCATTTTAAACAAGTTGATATGTTATAATATCCTCACAAACAAAGGAATTTTTCATGAGTATTACACCTACTACACATTACCGAATTCCCCAGCTTGAGCGTCTCCCTCAGGAAGATGTAGAAGAACTGGTCAAGTATCAGGTCGCTGATTCAACAGTCCGACCTTGGTTTACCCCCCTGATATCTCTAGATACTGTAAAAATAGAGTCTTTAGTAACTCTTATTTGTAAAAAAGTACCTTCTGAGAAACAACAGAATCTATTAGGAAAAATAAGTGATATCTTTGCTGGACAAATTTTCCATAACAATAATAACACTCCCAATAACTTACATAATCATTTTCCACAGTTAAAAGCCTTTTCAGAAAAGGTCCTTTCAATTCTTCGCAAGATGGAAAATCCTCCCTTAGCACTAATGAAAAAAATAAAAGACAATTTTATTATGATCGCGGTAATGAAAAATAAAATAGAAGCTGTTCAAGAAAACAAAGGCCCCCTTTTAAAATCAATGTCCCTTTATCTAGGTGCTAAAGATATCTTAACCTTCCTAGAAATACACGAACTAGATGAATCTATTCTTCTGAGGTCCATGAAAGCTTCCATCTTTATAAACACTTTCATAAAGCATTGCGACTCTCATAAAGACTCTTTTTTAAACCAAGTTTTTCTTGCAAGATTGGAAATGAAACTTGCTGAAAACCCTACACAAGACAAGAAAAGTATCATCTATAACAAACTCGTAGAAGTGCTTAAGTTCTATTTTGAATGTATCCGTGATTACACAAATCTTACTTTTAATTACACAGATCTTATTTTTGATTACACAGATCTTACTTTAAGTGAAATGTTGCCGTATATTGAAGAGCTTGCTAAAAAATGCTTACCACTAAATATAAAGCGATTTCGACCTCTAGATCTACCTCTAGATCATTCTTCACTTACTGAAGTCCCTCAGTCTTTAATTGACCTCGCTGAGTCTTCTATAGCAAGAGCAAGACTTCACTTGTTACAAGATTCAGATCTAGATAGAGAGATATATCAGTAACCTCGCTGCTTCTATTTTAGCAAGAGAAGGATGGATAGAGATCGAGGTAATGCTTGGAAATACTAGGAGTAGTCCTAGGAGTAGATGAAAGAGCACGCTCTATACGGAGAAAGCWTACTGGATATTATTATAGAGTTCTTGTTGAAAACATCCTTTTCAAGGATGAAAAGACTGTTTGAAGAACGTCTATTCTCTAAGAAATTTGATAAAACAACAGATCCAAAATCATAAACAAACTAAACGTTCTATAYAAATAAATTAAATCCACAAGTAGGGCGCTCTACATCCTTCAAAAACTCAGTTAATGACTATTTTTCAACGCAGTGACCCCAATCTAGTTTTTTGGCTTTTTTAAAAACAACCTTATCTCTTTTGGAAATCTGAGTTCTTTTGATTTCGCCTTCTTTTGTACACAGAGTTAACTCTATTTGATGAGGCGATTTCTTTGGAAACTCGATCAGCCTATCGTAGGATTTTCTGTAGTCTTTTTTTGAAAAAACCAAGTACGAAAACTTTTCGTCCTYATACCCAAGAGAACCATTCTTAAGCCTTTTTTGCAAAGTCATCCTCGGAAGACGCTTATAGAAATGGCACCAATTCTCACCTTGTATAGGGCATGCTTTACTATGAGGGCAGGGGGCTAAAAGAAACATTCCTTTTTCTAAAAGATAGCTTCTTGTCTCCATGAGATGTTTGTATCCAAGGACTGTTCCCGGCTCTATAATAACAAGAAATCTGCCACTGAGCTCAAACGCATTATCAAGGGCTATCTGTTGCAGCTTTCTTGGATTTTCACTAAGAGTGTAAGAAAACAACACAAGGTCATGTTCTTGCGTGCGCAAGTCATGACTATAGTCTTTATTAAGGTGTTTAAGATTCACTTCGTGGTCATGTTTTTTTATCAAATGTAAAGCTGCTTTACATAATGCGTCATCTTTCTCAACAAAGGTATAGCTTTTTAGGTGATCAAAGAGTTTTTCTGCGGCCCAAAAGCCAGCTCCTGTTCCAGAGCCCAAATCAAGCACTGATTTGATATCGGATATTGAAAAAGTTTCTAAAAGTTCTTTAAACACAAAGTAAATAGCTGAGTAAGTAGCAGGCATCCTCATACAAATGTAAGCTAATTGCTCATAACTGTTCTGAATAAAAGTATCTTGTTCTTTCTCTTGTGATCGATAACGTCTTGACAGATCTTCTGCTGCTTTAATGAGTTTTTTTAAATCAGCCTGCGAAGCCATTTCTTCAATAGCTGCGACTAAATTTACGGGGATAATCATTANTGATGCTCAGGTACTTTTGTAAAGATTACAAGAATACCAAAAACAGCACTTACTGCGGCAGCAATATAAAACGGAATACCTGAGCCTTTAGCTAAAAATGGTGCCACAATGATCGGAGCAAGCATCATAGCAAGGGATTGAATAGACTGGCTAAGACCAAAAATCTTGCCCTGCATATTATTACTTGCGGCATTTGAAATAGCCCCCGCACAAAGTGGCCAACCAAAGCTTGCAACAACAACAGATATACCAAGAAAAATAACAAAGTAAAACATCTCTCCCACAAAGGAGCATGCAAGAATCAACCCTATAAGAAGTACAGAGGTTATAAAGAGCATTGTTTTCGTTTTTACAAATGGAAGAAGACCTTTATATAACAATACACTTCCTATGATCCAGCATCCACCCATAAGAGCTGAAATATCTCCAATCATCGAATTCCCAGAGGAAAATCTTGTTACCAAAAAAGCTGGAATGAATTGAAAAAGCATGTTCCACGAAAGTAAATAAAAGAAATAGATCATATATAGCTTTTTTATCGAGGGCGTCCGGAGTGCTATCTGTACATTATGGAATCCTTTGATAAGATCAAATTTCTCGCCTGATTTTTTGTGCACAGTCTCAGTAAAAGCAAAGAATAAAAAGATTAGATTTACAAATGTTAGCATTCCTCCAGCCCACATAGGAAAGGCAGGAGAGAACATATCATTGAGTGCCGGGTCGGAAAGCTTTCCTCCTAAAAATGGTCCTAAAACAAAAGTAACGCCAGCAATCACAGAACCAAGTCCATAATAACGAATTTTAGTCTTTTTAGAATCACTAAGGTCCGCAAGAGATGACAGGCAAACAGAAAGACTGCCTGAAGATGCTCCCATAATAAGACGTGCAAAGAATAAGACGAGTACCCATTTGTACGTAATACTCACAGCACAAAGAATGTATCCAAAAAGGGTAATAAATCCCGTACTAATAAAGGCAAATTTTCGTCCGTATTTATCAGCAAACTCTCCAATAAGTGGCGCACAGAGGAACTGAGCAAAAGGATATACCCCTAAAAAAAGCCCCAAAATAGTCGCTTTTAGTTTGTAGGACATGGAGGCTGACAGTATCGATTCCGTAGGGCTTAGAAACAAGGGCGCAAGAATCGGAAAGATGATTGTAAACCCAAGATTATCTATGAAAAATGTAAAAAACACAGAAAATACGGAGAATCTCCGTTTGTTCTTCTCTTGCATATCCACGTAAAAAATACTCCTATAACTTCTACCTTCAAATATATAAGAGTTTTTTTGTAGTTTGCCAAGCGTTGTTTTTACTTAGAGTTGTACTTACTTTCGAAAAAAAGGTTACGTTTATCCAAATTTCGCCGTAAAACCTCTTCCTTGAGGTGGAGGATATAAGGCGCTTCCTTCATGTGGGAGTTTTTTGACTCTCAATGTACTTCCTAACGATATCGATTTGACCAAGGTTGGTATGAATTTAAGAGGCAAATTAAGTATAAGCTTGAGTGGCTGGGAGGAGTATACGTTGAAGTTAATCCCGCATACACATCTCAAAAATGTTCGTCTTGTGAAAAGATAGATAAAAATAACCGTAAGACCCAATCAAAGTTTTTCTGTATTAGTTGTGGCTATACAGAAAATGCAGATATAAATGCTGCAAAGAATATTCTAGCGGCAGGGCATGCCGTGTTAGCCTGTGGAGAGGATGCGTTTGCAATCTCTATGAAGCAGAAACCTCTGAACATGGGTGACCTGGTTTCAGCCTGAGAAATCGGGAATCTTCTTCCTTTAGGGAGGAGAGGATGTCAAGAAATCCACTTGTCGATAGTTGAAGATAAAAATTTTTCAAGAGGAATACCTTGTTCTCCCACTAAAAGAACTTTGGAAGGGTTGTATGCTTTTACAAAGGCGTTCATTCCGGAGAGTTTTTCTTTCCTTGGTGAACTTTTTACTTCAATCGCTGTAATGGAGTCTCCTTTTTTCAAAACAAAGTCAACTTCCATATTTTGTTCTCTCCAGTAATAAAGGTTGATTTGAGTGCCCCTAATGTTATTTACAAGGTACGCACCCACACAAGACTCTACAAGCCTTCCCCAAAAAACTCTGTCCTTCTTGGCTTCTTGAAGGGTTTTGTTACTTTGAGCAGTCATTAATGCTGTATTATAAACTTGGAATTTAGGGCTTGATGATTTATTGCGAATACTTTGGTTGGTATATTTATATACTCCTGTCAAAACACCTGCTCCCGCAAGCAGCTCTAAATAGTGCGCAAGGGTTGTTGTGTTTCCTGCGTCTTGAAGCTGTCCGAGCATTTTTTGATAAGAAAGAATCTGAGAAGAATAGTTGCAGCCAAGCTGAAACAATCTTCTTAGTAAAATCGGTTTATTTACTTGGGTCATAAGCAAAATATCGCGAGAAATAGTTGTTTCAATAAGCGCATCATTTACATAATTTAGCCATCTCTGAAAGTCATTTTCCTTGATAAAGGAAACTGGGCCTGGATATCCACCAAAAAACACATACTCATCTAGACTTATGTCAAAAAAATCGCGCATTTCTTGATAATTCCAATGTGTAATTGGTAAGATTTCAAAGCGGCCCGCTAAACTCTCGCTGAGCCCTCTTTGCATCAACCATGGTGACGATCCAAGAATAACAACCTTTAAATTAATTTGATTTCTTGTATCAAGATCCCAAAGTTTTTTTACAAGACTGGACCAGTTTGGTATTTTTTGAACTTCATCAATAATAAGAAGAGCTTCTTTTTCAACAGTCTGTCTTGCCGATTCCCACTGCATTTCAAGCCACGTTAGATCTTCCAAAGTAGCGGTATCTGCAGAAATGTAGGTAGATGGAATTTTGAGTTTTTTTTCAAGTTGCAGGGAAAGAGTGGTCTTTCCAACCTGTCTTGGGCCTAAAAGAACCTGGATAAATTTTCTAGGCTCTTTCATTCTCTTCAATAGATTATCGAATATTTTCCTGGTCCTCATAGAGGCACTCTCATTTTTTTGCTCATTCTATTGAGTAATYTTACTCAATAGAATGAGCAAAATCAATGGAATTCTGAAAAACTTAAACTTCTAATCCAAAGCATTTTAATAGAGCGTTGTGTTTTTTGCTCAATGCATTGAGCAATTTCACTCAATGCATTGAGCAAAAAACTATTCTTCTAATTTCCAATTGACTGGTTCTTTCTTCCATTTTACTAAATATTCGTTCGATTTTGAAAAATGTTTACATCCAAAGAATTTCGTCGCTGAAAAAGGAGAGGGGTGTGCGCAACTTAAGATCACATGATTATGTGATGTTCTATCTAGTATGTTTCTCGCTTTGTCAATAGCAGATCTTCCCCAAAGCAAAAACACAATGGGATCTTCTTTCTGGCATAGGATTTCTACCACAGCGTCGGTGAATCTTTCCCACCCGATGCCATAATGAGATTTGGGCTGACCTGATCTTACAGTAAGAGTAGCATTTAGCATGAGAACGCCCTGGCTTGCCCAAGGCTCCAAACAACCGTGGGTTGGTGGAGTAATGCCAAGATCTTTCTGGATTTCTTTATAGATGTTTTTTAACGAGGGGGGTGGCGCTATTCCTTTCTTCACACTGAAGCAAAGTCCATGTGCCTGCCCCTTTCCATGGTAAGGGTCTTGTCCCATGATGACAATTTTTACTTTTTCAAAAGGGGTCTTAGAAAAAGCATTAAAAACTTCTTCTTCGGGTGGGAAGATCTCTTGGTTAAGAGCATTTTCTTTTACCAAAAACTTTTTAATTTCGTTAATGTAAGGCTTTTTTAACTCTTCAGAAAGTGCTGCATGCCAGCTTTTGCTCATTGTCATCGCCATGAAATCCTCCTAGGTTTGTAAGGATTTTATAACATCCATTCCTCGGCATACAAGATAAAAATATGCTTATACGAAACCTTGTAAGATCCTCCAAAATTCGTTGACTTTTACATAAAAGAAACATAGGATTTCATCCTTTTTACAAGGAGACTTTGATGAAAAATTTAGAAGAAAATAACCTCATAAAATTTAAAAACCTAACTCGTAAAAAAGAAACGATCATGGCTAACTTTAAAGTGAAGGGCATTAGAAGAGGTGTTGAGTTCACAGCCTCGATCTCTGTTGATATAGCTGCTGCTGAAATGCATGCAGGCGAAACTGTCGAGAATATCGTAGAACATTGCGCTAAAATAGGTATTAAAGAATTTAAAGGGGCGGAATTTGAGTTTGAAGGTATTTCAGCTCTTTAACCTCTATTTCTGGGTGTAGCGCAGCTTGGCCAGCGCACTAGCATGGGGTGTTAGGGGTCGGAGGTTCAAATCCTCTCATCCAGATTTTTTTCTGTTCATATCTATGTTCATAGTTCTTTCATAGACTTTCAATAACTAAAGTTATGATCAGAATCCTCCTCTTATAAACAACTCTGCACAATTCATGAACAGCTCTATTTTTATAGACAAAATGAGGGGTTATCTACAGCTTCCACAGGACTCAATAAAGACTATATATATATATATATTATAAGATCTTCTAAAGAAGTGTGTGTTTCTTGTTTTCAATTTKATTTGGAATTTAAAGAAGCGGGAAGTATCCTAGAGAGTTTGGTAAAGTATTCAGAGTATCATGATAGATTCACTTAAGGTGAAAGATTTTTTTAACCTAGAATCATGTTCATTTAAAGATCTCTTCTCAAGCAGCAAATTATTATGGGATGCTTTGTCTCATCTTGAAAATTATATCAATACAAAAGCTCTTGGACATATCGAATCAGATGTCACAGAGCATGCAACCCTTGTGAATGCCTCCAAGATATCTATTGGCAAGAATACAACAATTTTCCCTGGGGCATATATCGAAGGACCTTGCATTATTGGACGAAATGTTCAAATTGGTCATAGCGCCTACATCAGGCCTTATTCTTTAATTGGAGATTTTTGTACTGTTGGTCACTCAAGTGAAATCAAGCATAGCATCATGCTTCCTCATTCTAAAGCACCCCATTTCAATTACGTCGGGGATTCCATTTTAGGGAGCTATGTAAACCTTGGTGCAGGAGTGATCCTAGCAAACTATAAACTCAATGGCTCTCTTGTAACAATCAAATATGAAGAGAAAAAGATATCTACGGGCCTTAGTAAATTCGGAGCAATCATCGGAGATGAGTCCTCTCTTGGATGTAACTCCGTAACGAATCCCGGAACTCTTCTTTCTAAAGGATTTTTTTGTAAACCTTGCTCAAATCTACAAGGGTACTATCATAAAGCACAAAACGAGGCAAAAAACGCATGAGCACTCAATTAACCGCGAACTTTTCTTTTACAACATCCCTGGAAGCATTTTCTAAACTCCTCAAAGATAACATGTGTTTTTTTGGAGAGAAAACGCCTCTTAGAGACGCCTGTGAATATGCTCTTGTAAATGGAGGAAAACGAATAAGACCTCTAATTGTGATAATGATGTCAGAAGCTCTTTGTTCAAAGCAAGAAGTCAAAGAAGCAGCTCTTTCTATTGAATTTTTTCATACTGCGTCACTTATTGCAGATGATTTGCCCTGCATGGACAACKACAGCTTAAGAAGAGAAAAACCCTCAACGCATAAGAAGTTTGGAGAAACAACGACGCTTCTTGCAAGTTATGCTTTAATTACAGCGGGCTTTGAAAAAATCTACGCAAACACGAAACTTTCGACTCTTTCAAACAAGGAAGAGGTATGTACCTGTGTTTTGAAAGAGGTTGCGGAAGCAGCAGGTATCCTAGGAGCCACAGGAGGCCAGTATTTGGATCTATTTCCAGGTGAGGTGACCCTTGACCTTCTTATTGAAATTATTGAGAAAAAMMCWKTSATATGGCTAAAAATCGAAAAGACTAACTTCAGAAGAGTTCTCATAAACAAGCA
>NVUU01000090.1 GCA_002402025.1 Candidatus Aerophobota bacterium | reverse complement strand
CTTTACGTCTTTTTTTAGTCGGAAAGAATGATTTAACTTATGAAGTCTTTTTTTGCACTAGATATCAAAGCATATTGGTTTTACAATCTGGAGGTAAAAAAGGCGGCTTTGCTATGAGTTACTTTGAGCATTTAGAACTTCTTCCTCCGGATCCCATACTGAGTTTGACGTGGGCGTTTAAAAAAGAGAAAAACCCACATAAGGTAGACCTTAGTGTAGGGATTTATCACAATGCGAATCTTGATAAAGAGATTTTAAAATGCGTCAAAAAAGCAGAGGAAGCTCTTTTAAAACTTGAGATAGATAAAGCATACCTTCCTGTTGAGGGGAATCCTGTTTTTATTAAAGACACGGAAAAACTTATTTTTGGAAGTGAGCTTGCTGAACAGCTGAAAGGTAGGATCATTGGAGCGCAAACACCTGGAGGCACAGGAGCTCTTCGTATGGGAGGAGAGTTTTTAAAATATTCAGGGCTTGAGAATATTGCCTTCCCGTCTCCTACTTGGGCAAACCATCCTACGATTTTTAACCGCTGCAAAATGAAAGCAGACTTTTATCCTTACTATTGCACAGAAACAAATTCTTTAGAGTTTGATAAAATGATGCCTCATTTAAAAAAGCTGCCTAAAAAAACGGTTATTCTTCTGCATGCTTGTTGTCATAACCCGACAGGGTGTGATCTTTCAAAAGAGCAGTGGAATGATATTCTTACTGTTGTTAAGAAAAACGGGCTCTTGCCCTTTTTTGATTCAGCCTACCAGGGTCTTGGTGATAATCTTAATGATGATGCTTACGGTGTAAGGCTTTTTGCAAGAAGTGGTATTGAGATGCTTGTGGCCTATTCTTTTTCAAAGATTCTTGGTCTCTATGGAGAAAGAACAGGGGCTGTTTTTGCAATACTTAGTAATGAGAAAGTCGCAAAGAATGCAGCGACTAATTTGAAGCTTGTCATTAGAGGAAACTATTCTAATCCACCAAGGCATGGTGGCGCTATCGCTTCTTATATATTCAACCATCCAGAATTAAAAAATATGTGGAGGGCGGAACTTTCTATAATGCAAAGACGCATTACAGAGATGAGACATCTCTTTACAACGAAGCTTGTTGATGCAGCAAAGATTGTAGACTATAGGCACATCCAAGATCGAAAAGGGATGTTTTGCTATACAGGTCTTCGTAAGAGCCAGGTTGCGAGGCTTAAGGAAGAGTATGGGATTTATATGCCAGGGTCTGGCCGTGTGAATGTTACAGGTCTTAATGAAGATAATGTTCACTACGTTGTGGATGCGATCATCAATGTTACAGAGAAATCTTGAGAGTAAAGCTCTCTTTGTTTTTAAGATCTTTTCCTATAATTTAAGTTCTTTGTAACTTTGGAGCTGCAATCTGATGCTTAGAAAGTACTCTTCATCTTACGGAGTCATCATCCTTGCGATGTTCTTTGTGCTTTTTTTGCCAAAGAGTTTTACCAGAAAGGTAAGAGAAAAAACAGCTAGCGGTCTTTCCCCATTCCATCAGGGGATTACGTTTCTTCGTGCGGGTTTTTTATCAAAAGCTTCCGGTCATTCAAGTTCATATAAAGTAAGAGAAGAAGATTTAGATAAGCTAAAAGTTCGGAACCAACTATTAACCGGGCAATTAGAAGCTGTAAAAGAGTATTTGCTCTCTGATGAGCGTTTAGATCACCAGATAAATAGATATAAGGAACTTTCTAAAAATAAAAACCTTACGAAAAAGTTTCTTGAGAGAAGAGAAAAAGAGTATTTCGATAGGTTGACCCTTATGGCACGGCAAGTGCCGGCAAAAATCGTATACCGTGACCCAGCTTTTTGGAGTACGGCTGTTTGGATTAATGTTGGGAAAAAGCAAAACAAAGCGCTTGGCGAAGATATCATCACAATAGATAGTCCTGTTGTAGTTGGAGATAATATTGTTGGTGTGATCGATTATGTGGGAGAGTCTCAATCAAAAGTGTCTTTAATCACAGACGCCTCACTCACAACGTCAGTTCGGATCGTAAGAGGATCCATTCAAAATAAGCGGCTTCTTGATGAGCTATCGGTTCTTCAAGAGAAGCTGAAATTTACAAGTGATATTTTTTTCTCAAAGGAAGAGCAAAAAAACACCCTTAGCATTTTAGAAGATCTTAAAGAGAATATCAAAGAGTCCATCCAAGAAAGATATCTTGCTAAAGGAGAACTTAAAGGTTCTAGCAGACCTCTTTGGCGCTCTCGAAAAGAAGAGCTTAATGGCGTGGGTTTTAACTATGACTTTGAAGATGTAGAAGGACCGGCAAGAGATTTAAGAACGGGAGAATCTTTGGATGGAAAATCCAAAGAGATCCTCATTAAAGAGGGAGATCTTCTTGTTACAAGTGGGATGGACGGGATTTTTCCAGCTGGTTTCCATGCGGGTATTGTGACAAAGGTAGACCCTTTAGAAGAAGGTGCGATCTCCTATAGTCTTGAGGCAAAAGCTACATGTGGTGATCTCAATGAAATCACAAGTGTCTATGTGCTAAAAAGAATGCAAGACTAAGATTTTTCTTTGTGGTCTACAAGTACCTTATCAATACTTTCCCACACATGTTTCGCTTCGATAGAATTTGTACTTGTCATGCCAGCTGCAACAATTAAAGATTTCCATAATGCCCAGGCGCGGCCTCTTTCCCATGTATCTTTATCAAGAGGAAGCATTTCACGAAAAACTTTTCGACTTTCCGGATCAAACAGCGTCCATGCGATCGCAAGATCGCAGGCGGGATCGCCGATAGCGAGCATGCCAAAATCGATAACGGCACTGAGTTGTCCTTCTTGTATAAGAAAATTTCCGGCACTAATATCTCCATGAATAGGCACGGGTGGATGCTTCCAAGTAGTTGAAAGAGCTGTTTCCCAAAGGTCTGTTGCAGAGCGAGCATCGATTTTTCTTTCTAGAATAGAGATGGCTTGCCTTGTTTCAGTATCGTAGGTTGTAAGCATTCCGCCACGATAAAAGTTATGCGGTCCTGGCTTTGGTAAATCTTGTGCATCGATATGTTGCAATGCGATGAGGAATTTTGCAAGGCTTGCTGCAAACTCAGTCATATCATTGATGTGCGCAGACGCAGCAGTCTCTCCATCAAGAAAGCGATAGATAGACCATTTCCAAGGATAGTCATTTGTTGGCTCTCCCATTGCTAAAGGCTCTGGGATGGGAAGGGGCAGAAGCTGTGCTAGTTTTGGCAACCACTTGTGCTCTTTTTCCACCTGCGTTGCATATTCTGCAGCACTTGGCATACGCACAAGCATTTCCTTGCCAAGATGAAAAGTCCTGTTGTCCCAGCCGCTATTTGCAATGGGCTGAATTGATAGATCCTTCCACTCTGGAAATTGCGTATTTACCAAGTGTTGCACAAGTGTGTTATCGATCATGATACGCCGTGTGTGATTTGCACAAATTCTACCTTAGATGATGATAGCGATCTAGTGCTCTTCTTTTTTCTTCTTTTTGAAATACACAAACAAAAAGAGAAGACCAACAGCGATAACAGTTACAGGAAGCATAACAGTATAGAGGTATGCTGCCATGTACGCTGCACCTGCAGCAAACAGCCCAAGTACAATCCCAATAAGCATGAAAGAGGGTTCTATGTAAATCCCTCCAACAAAAATGGTAAGAGCAAGAACTGTTAGTATAGCAAGCCCTGCTTCAAACCTTCCCATGATTCCTGTTGTAACGAAAAGAGAGAACAAAAATACGGCCATTATAAGAGCGATCCAGTGAAGGATCTCATGCCAGAGTTTTGTGAATCCGAAACTATGTTCTTTTTTTCGAAGGTRCCAGCTAAGCCAAATACACATGATCGCGAAGACTGGAGCTACGATTCTCCAGTAGTTCCATGCACCGTCTTGCCAAAGATCAGATAGGACAAGGCCGATGAAAGAAAGGATGATCATGATAAGGCCTACGATAAATCGAGCTCTCCATGGATGACCTGCGTCATGAATAGTATCATTTGGTTGTTCTTCATCATCTGACATATTTTCCTTCCTTAGTATTTTTCCCCTAAATTTTCAAGCTAATGAAAAGGAGGGCTTGTTGTCAAATTTCTAAAGACGTGCTATGGATATTTTTCTTTTGTAAAAATTACTAACACTCTAGAGTTGGTAGAAAAAAATCATATTTCCCCTATGAGAAAACGACACATCACATTTCAAAATGTTTCTAAAGAGGTTGGAGATAAAAGGCTTATCTTGGAAAACCTTAGTTTCGAAGTTTTCGAAGGAGAAACCCTTGTTATCTTGGGACTTAGTGGAAGCGGAAAAACTACGATTCTCAAAATGATCAATAGACTCGAAAAACAGACAAAGGGTTCTATACTGATCGATGATAGATATGTAGAAGAATTCGATGAGAGAAAATTAAGACTTGGTATTGGGTATGTATTCCAGAGTATCGAGCTTTTCCCTCATTTTACAGTAGAAGAAAACATTTCTATCGTGCCAGAGCTTCTCAAATGGGATAAAGAAAAAATTAACCAAAGAGTGGACACTCTGTTAAAACTATTAAATCTTCCTGAAGTGGGGCTAAAAAAAAGATACCCAAGGGAGATTTCCGGAGGCCAGAAGCAAAGAGTTGGTGTTGCAAGAGCACTATCTTCAGACCCTTCTATTCTTCTTATGGATGAGCCCTTTGCCGCTGTTGATCCCATTACAAAAGATAAGGTGCTGAGGCAATTCAGAAAGTTGAAATCGATCTTACATAAGACAACAGTCCTTGTAACACATGACATCATGGAAGCTTTTTTTATAGCAGATCGTATTTTGCTTCTTCATAAAGGAAAGCCGCTTCAGATCGATACACCCGAGAATTTTTTAAACCATCCAAAGCATCCGTTTGTGAGAGAATTTATGGGAAAAAAAAGGTTTTTACTTATTCTTATGCTGAAGAAGATTTCAGATCTTAGCAAGGGATTTTCTGGAGAAGAAAAAATGATTGATGAAGAAATTTCACTCGATATTGAAGATAGCTTTGCAGATGCATATGAGCGTTTCTCAGCAAGCAATTTTGAAAAAATACTTATTAAACAAAATGCGAATCCAGTGGGATATTTAGAGAAAAGGTTTTTTCTAGAAAATCTTTCTCAGACATTCTCAAAAGATCTCAAGGAGAAAGATATCTTTGAATATGCGGGGGCCGAATGATAAATCTCATCAAAAATTTAGGGCCTACGATCCTTCTTAAAACTTGGGAGCATATTGAGCTTAGTTTGATTGCTATCTTGATTGCTGTGGGTATCAGCTTTCCACTAGCTCTTTTGTTAACACAGGTGCGTTCTGTAAAAGTCTCTGAGAGGATACTAAGAGGAATCTCAATCATCCAAACGATTCCAGGACTTGCTCTCATTGCTTTTGTCATTGTAATTTTGCATATGATAAACAAGCAATTTTATGTGCCGACAACAGGTTTTCTGCCAGGTCTTATTATTTTAGTTTTGTATGCGCTGCTTCCTATTGTATCTAACACATATCATGGGATTATGCAGGTACCATCGTCATTGAAAGATGCTGCAAATGCAATTGGCATGAGTAAAAAGCAGGTGCTTTTTTTTGTTGAGATACCTCTGTCGTTTCCTCTTATTATTTCCGGTGTGCGTATTGCTTTTGTTTGTACGGTCGGTCTTGTGACACTTACAAGTTTAGTTGGAACMGGAGGGCTTGGTGAGCTCATCCTGCAAGGCCTTAGAAGCATGAGCATCTCTTATATACTTGCCGGCACAATACCTGCAGCACTTCTTGCCGTCGTAGGAGACATGCTTCTTCAGGTGTTTAGCAGATCATTTGTAAAGAGTGGCTATGAGAAGAATCAAGCGTAGGCTTACGTTTTTTACGTACATATTTTTTATATCAGTTGTTGTCATTTTTGGAGCTTGCATAGCGCGCTCCTCTTTTCTTGGTTATGATCTTGTGGTTGGGGCAAAATTAGACAATGAAAATCAGTTTATGGCGGAGGTTATTGCTCAAATTATTGAAAAAAACACTCAACTAAAGGTGAAAAGGCTTTTTAACTTAGAAGGTACCTTGATTAGTTTTTTCTCGATTCTTTCTGGGAGTATTGACTGCTACGTTGAGTACACGGGATCGGGGTTTTTAGAGATATTAAAAAGAGATTATCCAAATTGTTACAATACTCCTTCTCTTTTAGATGAGCTTCTTAAGGTGATTGTTCAACGCTTCAACAAGCCCTGATTGATGTAGTAGGCACGCGCGCCACGATGCAGCGGAATAGCGGTGCCGTTGAGTGCTGTTTGAGGTTTGATCAATTTGGTTTTGGCATGGCCTTGCAAAAACGATTTTTCATTTTCTGGTCGCCACAAGGCCTTGAGAACATCGTGTATGACCTGCCCGCTGACCGCTGTGTGGGTGATCCACAGCGCACGCACGGATATGGTTTTAACCTCACTGATATTCTTGTAAGTGTCGGCGGCTATTTTTGTCGAGACGAAGAAGGTGTTTTCGGCCTTCAGCTTTTCTGCCGGTTCACCATCAATAGGTATCAGGTTGATCATTGATCTTTCCGCCAGATCTGCCACGGCAAGCGACGGCGTGCCGGCAATAAGAAAGTAGGCATCGAGATCGCCACTCAAAATCATATCGGTGGCCTGAGAGGCGTCAATCGTATGCTGGATATAGTCGTCTTTATGGAGACCATAGGCATTCAGAATCAACAAGGCATCAATCTGGGTTCCCGAACCAAACCGATCAATGGAGACACGCTTGCCACGCAAATCTTCAACACGCGCAATACCGGAGCTTTTTGCCACCACCAGATGTACTGCTTCTGGATAAAGACTGGCGATGACGCGAAGGTTTTCAAATTTTCCATCCGTGACAAATGGCCCTTTACCTTCAGCTGCCCAGGCCACCACGTCGGCTTGCGCCAACGCGGATTCGATATGACCGCTGTTGACCGCGCGCACATTTGCCACTGAGCCGGTGGCTGTTTTGGCGATGGCAATCAAACCATCCACGCCACACTTGCCCCCATCATCGCACGGCACCCCTCCAGGCGGYTTGCTGATAACAGACGCAATCGCTTTGCCAACMGGGTAATAAGTTCCGCCAACGGAACCTGTCGCAATTTGGAAAAAGGATACATCCGCTTCTTGCTTCTGCAACATAGAAGGGCTGCGCCATAACACATAAGCGCCCACCAAACCCGCCACAATAACGAGGCCCACCAGAAACGTCGGCAAACCCGCTTTTATGCGGGCAAATGCGCCGCGCCGTTCACGCGCCAATGCCATGCGCCGCGCCCGGCTGCGCGTCAATTTGCTATGTTTTTTACTATTTGGTTTCATTTCAATCCCACAAGACTTTGTGCTGTTTTTTCACCGCGAAGACACYGCATTCGACTTTCATGATGAACACAATCCTAACACACATGGTTAATGGTTTATTGATATATAATTGGCAGACTGGCTTGCACTGGACACCTTTGTATTTTGCGTTCGTCCAATTGTATTGATTAAACGGGTGAACCTCCATGTCCAAAACCCTAGAAATTTATTCTGCCCCGAAACGCTTGGSCCCCGTTCTTTGCGTTCTWGTTGTTGCGCAGTTGACCAGCGCTTGCGTGACGGGTTCCAAACAGGACGACAGCACCACGCTCGGCGACACTGGWTTYATTACAGRTRGTATTAAACCSGGYCAGGTATCCCTGCAACAAACCAATGCTTGGGCAARCAAATGGCGKMAAAATCCTGGGGATCCTCAAACCGCGATCAAYTAYGCGCGCAATCTAAGAGCCACCGGMTCGTCTGSCGAAGCCGYAAAARTATTACAACAAGCCTCYATCKCGTCTCCGAGAAATCARGCTGTTATTGCCGCWTACGGCAAAACACTGRTCTCKACCGGGCAACTCAARCAGGCCATGCATAATCTTAACCGGGCTCAGTCTTTGGGCAAGCCGGATTGGCGCATTTATTCTGCGCAAGGTGTTGTGCTGGATAAAATGACGCAGCACAAACGCGCGCGCGAATATTATCAATCCGCYCTYCACYTGAGCCCCGAAAAAGCCTCCATATTGAATAATATCGGCCTGAGCTAYGCCCTTGAAGGCAAATTACCACARGCTGAGGACTATCTGCGRCGGGCTGCAGAACTTCAAGGAGCRGAGAAAAAGGTCAAAAAGAATTTGGCTTTGGTTTTGGGTTTAGGCGGMAARTTTCGCCAATCTGCACAAACGTCAAACGARGTTCTCAACCCRGCAGAGACGAAGACCAACATTGCCTATCTTAAAGGTATGTTGTCTCAGCCAAGTACCTGGCGCGCACTTGCTGATAAAAACGTAAAACCTGCCCAACCGCCGAAGACAGCCGCCGTCAAGAAGCCG
>NVUU01000089.1 GCA_002402025.1 Candidatus Aerophobota bacterium | reverse complement strand
AGGAAGCAAGCATTGTGTCGAAATATATATTTTTCACATCGATGTCGTAATTTCTTAAAACGTGATAGTCATATTTGAAGTTGTGTCCGAAAAATTTCTTATTTGGATCTTCTAAGATAGGCTTGAGCTTTTCAATGATAGTATCAAGTTTAAGATTTGCATTTGCGGGGATATAGTACGCCTTTGCAACTTCCATGCAAAACCCGATACCAACGATCTCAGCCTTCATGGGATGGATGCTTGTTGTTTCTGTATCCACGCAGATCGTTTCTGCTTGATTGAGTTTTTTTAATAGATCTTCAAGCTTTTCTTCAGTGTCTACAAGTTCGTAGCTGTGTTTTTTGACTTTAAGCAGGCCTTCTTTTTCTTCATCTAAATCAAAAGAGGTTKRMWYKRWATCTTTNANNRRWRTMATAAAATTCATTTCTCTATAAAAGTTTGCAAGCTCGTTTGTGTTTGGACCTTTAAGCTTAAAAAATTCTTCATCGTTTGGGATTTCTACATCAAGTTGTATTGTCGCAAGTTTTTTGCTGATAAGTGCAATGTCTGTTTGTTCTTTAATCGTGTCTTGCTTTTTCTTACTTGGTATTTTTTCTACGTTTGAGATGATGTTTTCGAGTGTTCCAAATTCTTGCAAAAGTTTTGCTGCGGTTTTTGGGCCAAAACCTGCTATGCCGGGAATGTTATCGCTGCTATCTCCCATGATGGCAAGAAGGTCAATTATCTGATCTGGCCTTACAGAGAAGATTTCTTCTACCTTGTGCTTATCAATGAGAAGATTATCCTTGTGTGTATTGATAACAAAGACATTGTCTGTAACAAGTTGGCAAAGGTCTTTATCAGAAGTGCAGAGATAAGTCGTATGTTCATTTTTCTCTGCCCATATTGCGATAGTGCCCATAGTGTCGTCTGCTTCTATTCCCGGGATCTGAAGCATGGGGATACCATACATCTTGCAAAAATCAAGTGAGAGCTTTAACTGCACCACGAGATCTTCAGGCATACCTTCTCTATTAGCTTTATAATCAGGATAGATATCAGTGCGAGATTTTTTATTCTCTGGGCCGTCAAAAACGGCAATGAGATACTCGGGAGAAAAATCTTTGATGAGTTTTTGTATAGATCTTATGAATCCGTAGACCGCGTGTGTTGCAATGCCTTTTTTATTTGTCATAGGTCTTATCGCAAAGTAGGATCTAAATAGATAACCGACGGCGTCGATTACGTAGATTTTTTTTGTTTCAGTTGCAGCCATCATAACTAGTTCGGTTGGTAGAGGTATAAAAAGGGTTCGTTCAGCTCAAAAACTTCTTTCTTTGAAGAAAGGAATTGCTTNAGTCCGCCAAATGAAGTGCTTGTTGTCTGGTTTTCTAAGACTTCAAGTACAAATGATTTTGGAGTTTTTAGCTCTACTACTTGGTATTTCTCTCCATCCTTTATACCGGCTGCCATTGTGAGATCTTTTAGCGCTTTTGTATAAGATGAGTATCCGTCGTCAATAAATCCAAGTTTTGCAGCTGTCGGGGCGATATAGACCTGTGCGCCATAGTCATTAATGAGTTTTGATTTATTCAGTTTAGGTCTTGCTTCTACAACGAGGTCTACAAAATGTTTGTACATATAGTCTGTTATAACTAGCAGGGATTGATCTTCTCCATTTTTCCACTCTGTAAAAGGATTCAACATAGCTTTGTCTATCCCTTTAGCAATGGTTTTTGCTTTGATACCCCATTTTTCCATAAGACCATGAAAGTTAAACACAGGCCCTAAGATCACGCCGACAGAGCCTATGATGCTTATTTCGGATGCGTATATGCGGTCAGTTGCTGAAGAGATGTACATGCCGCCAGATGCGCACATGCCATCTACGTAAGCAAAAATGGGGATATTGTATTTATCTTTGTACGCTTTAATTGCTTCAAAAATCCCATTACTATCCGTAACACCCCCGCCTGGAGTGTCAATGTGAAGTAAGATGCCTTTGACACGGTTATTTTTTAGCATGCCTTCTTGAGATTCTAAAAGCTTATGTTCAATCTGTTTTGCAGTGAGTTTGCCAGTTCCTATGATTCCATCGATATTGATTTTCAGAATAGCGGGTGAGGTAATAGGAAGAAGATCCCTATTCCCATTTGCATCTGGAAGAAGGGAAATTTGATTTTTATGTACACTACTTGATCCTCCCATTGCAAATGCGATGAGAACAGCTATGAGCACAACACAAACAACAACTCCGAGGATTGCAAAAAAGGCATTACAAAAGGACCGGATGGCAGAGATAAAAATAGATTCTCTTGAGATATTCATAGAGAAGAACCTTAGGTAAATGATCGCTTGTGTTCAGTTTAGAATAAGTGGCAGTTTAAAGGAAAGTTCTTACGAAGTCTCCTTGTGTAAAGTGTAAATATTTAAGAAAATAGATGCATTGTAAAAAATAGCGCTATTTCTATTTAAGTAGCTTGCACGGGCTCTGCTTGCGACTCCTTGATTTCCTTATCGACAATCGCTGTAATGCTAGAATCAGACCAAACATTCAGGCACGTTTCGACCATATCAAAAAATGCATACAGAGGAAGGATCATGCCAAGAACATGCAGGGGAACGTTCATTGCCACAAGTAAGGCGCTTGTTAGGAAGTAGCATCCCATAGGAACTCCTGCGTTACCGATAGCTGCGAGTGTGGAGATAAAGATCCATGGTAGGATTTGCATCACAGAAAAGGTGACTCCGTAGCTTGCTGAAACAAAGAGAGTCGTAATCAATATGAATGCAGCACACCCATTCATGTTGATAATAGAGCAAAGAGGGAAGCTAAAGTTCGCGGTTTTCTCAGAAATTTTGAAGTTTGACTTTGAGCACTGCAAAGAGAGGGGAAGGGTAGCGCTTGAAGACTTTGTAAAAAAGGCGGTGGTAAGAGCTGGCATCATAGCTTTAGCAAGTTTTAGAGGTGAGATTCCTTTTCTCTTTAGGATGATAGGTAGAACGATGAATCCTTGTATGAGGTTTGCTGATATGACACAGATGGTATACATGAGTAGAGAGTGCATTTCGGAAGCGTTTTGTTGCAAAATCTGTCCGAGTTTCACGGAGAAAAAGAAAACTCCTATAGGAAGCAACTTGATAATGCCTGTTGAAATTTTTAGTAAGGTTTGGAATAGCGCTTGGAAAAAACTACTAAGCAGCTCTTTTTGCGTTTCTTTGAGCTGCAAGATGGAGACCCCTAGGATAGTCGCGATAAAGGCTATTCCGAGGACATTATCTTTTAGAAAGGCTTCTGCGAAATTCGATGGAATGATCGATTTAACGAAAGATAGATAGGTGATGATTGGCGATGTTGGCGTCTCTATGAGGGTATGTGCATGAGAGAGTTCTGCAGGCCTTATAAAAAAGAACAAGCCTGCCCCGATTGTTGCCGCAATAAGTGTTGTCAGTAGTGTATATTTTAAAATTTTACGAACAAGTACCTTAGCTTCACTCAGGCTGTTCATGTTTGTTACAGTGGCGATGATGGAGAGGAAGATGATAGGGGGTCCGAGAAGTTGTAGGAAGTTGATAAAAACATCAGTGATGTGATCAGCAGCTTGGAAAATAAAGGGAAAAGGCAAAAGTGAGGCGATCACTCCGAGTAGAAGGGCTGCAAAGTTGCCAAAGGAAGAGGTGAGTTTTAGCTTCATTTCTCAATGATCTCATGTAGAAAAGGGGGCAGTTTATATGATTTGAGAATAAACGGATAGAAGGAATTCACGAAGCTAATGAATTGAAATTCGAAATCTATGTTTTTTTTACAAAATTCTTCTTATAGGAAACAAGAAGTTCTATCAGAACAAGAAGACCAAAGGCTGCAAAAGCCCAGTATAAAGATTTTGGTAAATTTACTCGAAGTGTAAGGCATATGATAACGCTGAATTGCATGGCTGTTGTAATTTTCCCCCAGCGAACGGCTCTACAACGGTAAGCTTTCCAGTCATTACGGGCAACAAGGAATAGAACAAATAAGCAAAGAGCGATATCTCTTGAGATCATGAGTATGGCTTGGCTTGGTAATAGGGTGTTTTCATAAATGAAAATACTAAATACGAAAAATACAAAAAATTTGTCCATGATAGGGTCGAGTACGGCTCCTATGCGGGACGTATATTGATAACGTCTTGCTAAATAGCCATCGACACAATCTGTGATCATGGCCAAAAGAACTGCAATAGTTCTTATTGGAACGCTTTCAGAAAGAAACAAAAGTGCTAGAGGCGCTCTTAGGAGCGATAAACTATTTGCAGGGTTTAGCATCTATACAGTGATTTTTATCTATTACTTTAGGTTTGTGTTTAAGGCGCGTCGACAGATTGACTTTCAACTGTCTTTTTNACATTTTCTTCTTTTATACCAAATGATAGCAATTACCGTCACAACGAAAGCTGAAAATATTATRAGATTTGCAAACTTTGCATATCTTACGAGTGTGTCGTAATTGGAACCTAGCTGGTAAAAACAAGTAAAAACGACGCTTGTCCAAAGAAGGCAAGTGAAAAAATCAATGGCAGCAAACTTAAGAAAACTAGATTTTGTCATGCCAGAAGACATGAAGAGAGCGTTTCTTACTCCGAAGGGAATAAAGCGTCCAACAAGAAGTGTGACAAAGCGATGTTTTTTGTAAAAGTTATGAATTTTTTCTAGTCGTTTTTCAGGAAAAAGTTTTTTCCCAAGTTTATACTGCAGAAGTTTCCTTCCAGCAACTCTTCCAAGTAGGTAGGAGAGTTGCGCTGAAAAGTAGCAACCAAAAAAGCAGCAAAAAAAGAGTAGAATGGTTTTATCAGGAAGAAGTGTTGCACTGATAAGAGCTGCTATGATGACAAGGATATCTATAGATATCGGAACGTTGAGTCCTGCAACAAGGAAAAGAGTAAATAAGATAAAAGGTGCGCTATTTGCGTTAGCTACGATCCATTCGTACAAAGCGTTCATACTTTTAGCTCATCACCGTTTCTTCGGTGGTTTTAGATATTGCAAGAGTGTCTTCGGCACCGTCAGAATCTTGTTTGTCAGAAAGAGCATTAAACTGCTTCCCAAGTGAGAAAGTAGCAGAGATCCATCCAAAGATAACAAAGATCATAATACCTGCGACAAATGGTGTCGATGCAGATATTGTTCCGAAAATCATCAGAAGGAATTGATGGATTACGGATCCTCCTGACTTTCCAAGCCTTGAGCCCACTCCGTCAATTGCAGCTTTTCCTTTAAGCTTGCATTCTGCGCTTAAAGGAATAAATGACATTTCTTTTGTCGTATCAAAAACCGTATATTTACACGCTCGGGAGATGCAGTTTTGCGCGCCTCCAAAGAAGACGCTGAGTGCAAGCGGCGCTGTGGTCATGATAGCTGCAACGGAAGCAAAGCCTGTGTCTTTAAAGAGAGTGAATGAAAAGAAGAAAGATCCAGTTATAAGTACAATTACAGGTGTAATGAGGGCCGTAAATGTCCAGCCAGATTTACGTATAAAATTCCCGCATAAGAATAGGGCCACAAGTGTCGAAATGACTCCCATCCATGTCTGGATCTCACCCATGTAAATGTTATAATCTGTCGGATTAGGATAGAGTTGCTTAATTTGGTCTTTCCAAACGATTTCAATCATGTTCATGGAGATGTTGTAGGCTAGAACGATGGCTGCGATGCAAATAAGATATTTAGATTTTGCAAGATAAGAGAAGTTTTCCCTTATGCTCATCTTGATCTTTGGCCGCTTTGCCTGGTGTGAATCTGAAGAAGAACGAGAGAAAAGGTTATTAAGTACGTTTTTATTATACCACCTGAAGATAATGACATTTAAAATACCAACGATAACCACAGCAGCAATAATTAACTTCAAGCAGCCTCCCCAGGCATCATCTGAACTGGCTGTCATGAAAGAAAGAGCTCCTTTGGAGAGCATGATAGAGATTTGTCCTGAAAAAATAGTTGCAATATTCGCCCCAACTCCAAGAATAGCATAATATCTCTTAGCATCTTTTACAGAAGTAATTTCGTTTAAAAATCCCCAGAAAAGCACTGTCATGATCATAGTACCCCAGAGCTCAGACATCACATAGAAGAGGGTGAATGTCCAGTTCCGGAAGATAGTAATAAGTCCTTTACATCCGGATGGGAGAGATGCTTGCAGTCTGTCTGCTAAGGCATGCGGGTGCAGTACGTCCTGAAATGGGTACAGTACAAAAGCAAATATAAAGAAAAAGGTANGAAAGATCGTCATCATTATATAGAAGACTTTCTCAATAGTGAATYTGTTCGAGAGCTTGGTGAAAATAAAGGTGATAAAGATTGCCATGGGTAGGATCGCCCACACCTTAATAAAGGGAAGGGCTTCAGCACCAGAATTTGGGGCTGTGATGACAAGGGAATCCTTCGCAGCGCGCAGTATGCTATAATTGAAGCATATCAGAGAATACATGATAAGTAGTGGTAAGAACCTTTTAAGCTCTCGTCGTCCAATAGGCCAGATTAGGGTGCGCCACTTAGAAAAGGTCGGCGTCACTGGAGACATATATATTCCCTTGTTGTGGGTTTACTTGCTGTGACCTTGGTGAACATTCTAGCGTTTTTTTTGTGTAGAAGGGATGTGCACAAGAGAACTTGCTGGTGTCGGAAGAGAAGGATATAAAACCTAGCCGAGGAAGCTGTGCATCCTCCACTWGCAACGGTGTTGCCATTTGTGTGGAAATAAAAAAACTGCTTTGTTTGTTCAAAATTTCACCCGCAATTATACTGATTTTCACATATTTGACAACAGTGGACTTTGGTAAAATAGGTGTATTAAAATCATCGTTAGGCTAATTTTAGTTATTATTTGTCACTCAATGCGTCATTTCCCGGTAAATGCCCATTTTCGATGAGTTCAAGAGACGCGCCCCCCCCCCGTGGAGACATGAGAAAAAGAGCCTTCTAAATTCAAAGTATTTATTGCAGAGACAGAATCGCCACCGCCGATAATAGTTGTAGCAGTAAGTCCTGCGAGAGTTTTTGCGATAGCAAAAGTTCCTTTGGCAAAAACATCCATCTCAAATACGCCCATCGGTCCATTCCAGTAAATAGTTTTCCCTGCTTTCAACTTGTCTTTCCAAAGGTGGATTGTTTTTTCTCCAATATCCATGCCCTGCCAGCCGTCATCAATGCCTTTCTCGGAGAGAACGGTTTTATGATCTGCGTCACTTCTGAAATCATTTGCGACCACGTTATCAATGGGAAGGTAAACAGGAACCCCTTTTTCATGAGCATCGCTTAAAAAACTAGAAGCTACTTTGATCATTTCATTGTCACAAATAGACTTTCCAATTGATTTTCCCATAGCTTTATAGAAGGTGTAGGCCATTCCACCTCCTATGAAAAAAGCGTCTACTTTTGTAATCAATGATTTGAAGATTTTTATTTTTGAACCAACCTTTGCCCCCCCGATGATTGCATAAAAAGGTTTCACGGGGTTGAAGATCGTATCGAGTAGAAAATTCAATTCCTTTTTCATTAAAAAGCCAGTTGCAGCGGCTTTTGGAAAATACTTTGCAATGGTATATGTCGAGGAGTGTTTTCTGTGGGCGGTCCCAAAAGCGTCGTTCACATATATATCTGCAAGACTTGCTAGGGATTTTGCAAACTCTGGATTAAGATCGGGATTCTCTTCTTCTGGATGGAAACGCAAGTTTTCAAGAAGTAAGATATTTCCAGAGGCAAGAGAGCTTGCCGTTTCTTCCACTTCTTTTCCTATGCAATCGTTTGCCATTTCCACATCTTTCCCAAGTAAAGAGCTAAGATGAATGGCGATAGGCTTAAGTGAGTACTTCTTGTCTTTTTCCCCTTTTGGTCTTCCTAGATGACTCATAAGGATAAGAGAAGCCCCATGTTTCAATATGTATTCTATCGTTGGTATCGCGAGTCTGATTCTTGTGTTGTCGGTGATTTTTCCATTGCCATCTATCGGGGTGTTGAAATCTACTCTCATGATGACGCGTTTATCTTTCAAAGAAAGGTCTTCAATGGATAACTTGGGCATCTAGATACACCTCGAAAATAAATACTTAATATAAGAATACTATGATTTATAGGGAAGAGAATGGATTAGAAGCTTGTGTAAAGCTTGGACCTCTTTTTCTTTTTTTTAGCTCGGATTTAATAGAAAAAATAAGGTCTTGATCAAAATTTTGATGAGAAGCCCAAGTTAGATATTCAACAGGCACTTCTGAAAAAGGCCGTCCTCAGTACTTTCCAAGAGGTATTGTTTTCATCGGAATAGGTTTTTTAAGTCTGTCAAGAAGAGCTTTTGTCGTGTTAAAGCTTGTAGAAAGATTTTTAAAAACTTCAATATTCACGACAACATCATTCATGGCTCTATGAGCGCCATCGGTTAATA
>NVUU01000088.1 GCA_002402025.1 Candidatus Aerophobota bacterium | reverse complement strand
GGCGATCTTTATCGCTCAAGCCTACAATATAGAAATTACTGGGATGAAAATCTTTATTTTATTCTTTACTGCCCTCGTTTCAGCGGTGGGTGCAGCAGGCATCCCAGGTACAGGACTTGTGATGCTGTCCGTTGTTCTTAACGCTATGGGGCTTCCGCTTGAGGGTATAGCTCTCGTTGCTGGTATTGACAGACTTAGAGAGATGTTGTCTGCTGTAACGAACGTTCTTGGAGATGCTGTTGCTGCAGTGTTTGTTGCGAAATCTGAAAAACAAATCGATGTAAAACAGTATCATGCGGTAACCTGGTTGGAGTAGATTTATGCTAAATCAGTTTTTTAACTGGGTGGAGATTACATGACGCAGGATATTAAGATTACTTTACCAAAACTCGGAGAGAGTATTCTTAGCGCAACGGTTGTACAATGGTTCAAGAAAGAAGGGGATCATGTCGAAGAAGATGAGCCGCTTCTTGAGGTAACGACAGATAAGGTGAATAGTGAAATACCATCTACATCATCTGGAATACTCAAAGAAATCGTCGCGCATCCTGATCAAGAAATTGAAGTGGGAGCAACGCTTGCTGTGATCTCTTCATCGAAAGATGGGAAAAGTTCGCAACAAGCAGTTTCTGAGGAAACTGAAAAACCCGCAAATAAATCTACATCTCGAGATAGCTCCTTCCTATCTCCTGCGGTCTTGCGTCTTGCAAGAGAAAAGGGGATCAGTCTAGGAGAACTAGAAAAAATTAATGGTACTGGCGGCGGCGGTAGAGTTTCTAAAAAAGATCTAGAAAGCTACCTATCTCAAAAAGGCTCTCTTGCAAAATCTTCCAAATCTTCCGATTTAGGAAATGTAGAAAAAGTCAAAATGTCCACTATGAGAAAGGCGATTGCCGATAACATGGTCAAATCTTTTTATGAAGCTCCGCATGCAAGCCTGATAACAGAAGTTGATGTAACCAAGATCGTTGATGAAATCAAAGGAAGAAAAGAAGCTTTCTTAAAGGAGCATGGTTTCAAATTGACTATTACAACTTTTATAGCCAAAGCAATTGCTGAGGCTGTGAAGGAATTTCCACTAATCAACTCCTCTCTAGACTCTGATACCATTGTGGTAAAGCGCTTTGTGAATCTTGGGATCGCTGTAAGTGTTGACCAGGGAATCATGGTGCCAGTCATTAAAAACTGCCAGTCGAGATCCTTAGAAGAAATTGCCGAAGGGGTTGCTCGTTTATCACAAAAGGCAAGGTCTCAAGAGCTTACTGTTCAAGACACGAAAGAAGGTACGATTACAATGACCAACTTTGGTATGTCCGGTGCTCTGATAGGCATCCCAATCATTCGCTTTCCAGAAGTAGCTATTATTGGTATTGGTGCTATTACTAAAAGAGTAGTCGCTTTCGATGATGATTCTTTTGGTGTTCGTAGTATTATGCACGTCTCTCTCACTTTTGACCATAGAGTCATTGATGGGATGTATGGCTGTGGTTTCCTTAGTGCTTTAAAGAAGCATGTTGAGAACTAAATCAAATAAACTATAAACATTTATTTATCTTTATATAAAAAAATTGAAACTAATTCCTGCATCGTTTATCTAGAAGTTAGATGAAAAGAATAATTCTCAGGTGTTAGTCATGAAGAAACAATTTTTGTATGGATCTATTGTTGCAACAGTAGCTTGTTCTGTAAGTGCTTTTGCAAATCCCTCAGCGGATCAAAGGATAGAAAAGCTAGAAAGAGAAATGAAACAAGTGCGCGTTGAAAACGTGGCAGGTACTGCCGGTGCGCAATATGGTACAGGACAATATCAAATACACGGCGGTGGTTGGTTTATTGAAGGTGAAGCTCTGCTATGGCATGCACGCTCTGCTGGAACAGATTGGGTACTCGTGCTTAATCAAGCGGCATTCCCGCAACAAGGGCATATTAAGAGTTTAGATTTTTCATGGGACTGGGGCTTTCGAGTCGCGGTTGGTAAATTCTTTAGTCATGATGCTTGGGATGCTCAGATAATCTACACAAGGTTCCATACAGGGGATCATGCTAAGATCAATCGTGATTTTACGACAGCATCGGGAACAGGTGGCCAAGAAGGAGCTACAGGCCCATCAGGAACTTCTCTTGGAACATTCCAGTATAAACTAACTTATGATTGTGTTGATCTCGAGCTTGGAAAGTCAGTATTCCCAAGTAGTAGATTAAATCTTCGTCCACATGCTGGTATTAAATCTCTTTGGATGAACGGAAAAGGAAGGCTTTCTAGTGAAAACTTTATTGATGCGTTAGATACATTCCTGCCAGTTGCTGGTAACGTTAATGTGAAAGTACTTGACCAGTCAAAATTTTGGGGTATCGGTCCAAAAGCGGGCATCGATCTGAACTGGTTTTTCTCAAAACAACTGAGACTTCGCTCAGCGGTAGAAGGGTCTCTTCAATGGTCATACTTCCAAGTTATAGAAGAAGAATTGATTAATGTAGAACCTGTAGGATCTCCTCAAGCTAGCACAACAACAAGAATTACGGCAAACATGCACAGATTTGTTCCAACAGCAAGAATGCTAATGGGACTTTCCTGGGGCGACTATATTAACAACCATAAAAATTTCTTAGAAGTTGGAATTGATTACGAAGTGAACTACTTCTGGAGAGCAAACCAGCAATTGAATCAAGAAGATACAGTTCCAGCTAACCTGACACTTTCAAGTACACAAAGCGTAAGACTACTCTTTGATAGAATATCAGATGATGTAGCATTCCAAGGTGTAACTTTTAGAGTTAGATTCGATTTCTAAGGCAAAAGCGACTTTTTTAAAGTCTCATATTCATCTTTGGAGGCGTGGTTTTTCCACTGCCTCCATTTTTGTTTATTGCGGTATTCATACATGTCATCATTTGTAATGCGGTGCAGATTCTTATGGTCATGCACTCTGCAAACAAGCATTTTACCATCTAGGTGGTCAGTCTCATGCTGGAAAATTCTGCCGACATAGCCAGAGTGGGTTTCCTTTATTTCTACGCCATCTTCATTAAGTGCTGTAATCACTACCGTATCTGGTCTTTTTATGATCCCGGCATAGCCTCTAAGAGAGTAGCAGCCTTCATACCAAGTGCTTTCTTCTTCTGAATAAGAAATAATCTTCGGATTAATGTAGGCTCTAAGATCTGAAACCTCACCTTTGCCATCTGCTCCAACATCAACAAGAATAATGCGTTTCATAATGCCGATCTGCGTTGCTGCAAGGCCCATAAGAACGAATTTTGTTTTGTGTTGTTGTTCTGTATTGCCAAGGTTCTTCATCTCAAAAATAAGGCGTTTAAAAGCTTCTGTGTATATTTCTTCTAAAGAGACTGGTTCTGCAACCTTAGATAGTAGAGGATGGCCTGTTGGAAGAAAGGGATCTTCATGATTGATGCTGTACATAGTCTGTTCCTTGGCAATTGCGGGAAATGAATAAGTTAGTAAAAGTGCGAATAGAAAAAAACATCAAAGCATAAAAAAGTCCTTTTTTATTTAAACTTAGGTTTTTAAAACAATCTCATATCTTAACTGAATCTTTTTTTTATTTTTATAGTATCCAAAAATAACTTTCAGATTATACACTGCCGCTCACTTTAACTTTCAAAAAAAGGAGTTTAGTTATGACACAGGTATTAGGGATGAATGTAAGAATGCCAACTGTTGCAGACGTAAGATGGACAGCGGGCAAAGCGGTTGATATAACGGGAAAAACACTTGCAGGAGTTGCAGGAATTGGTTCTGTGGTAATGCTTGCTACGGCTCACCTTGGAAAAGAAGCAGCTCAGCAACTAGTAACGAGTTTACATGATAGAGTTTGTGAATTGTCAGGTGAAGACGCGTTAAGTGCTGCAACAGGCGCTCTTGCATTACTAGCGATAAGTTGTGCTGTTTACAAAAGTGGTCAGTTGCTTGCTGGTAAAGTTACAGGACCAGTAATTAAGACTAAATACGCGTAATAGTTAGTCCTAAAAGAAGGCGGTCTTTCAGCCGCCTTCTTTTAGCCTTCTGCTGATGAGTATGCGGGCTTGCCATCGAAGTTGTACAAATTCTCAGTCTTGATAATATCAAAGCCTTCTTCTGCAAGTTGCATGATAAGAGATGCAAGATCTCTTTGCGTTTGTTTCGTTGAYTCTTTTGCAAGGAAGCGACATCTCCAATGATCTACACAAAAAGTTTCTGGGTGGCCATCGGGATAGATTTTAGCGCCGCGGTTGGTGATCATCGTTAGCTCAAAACTACCATAATTTTTGCTGATAAGCTTTTTCTGAAAGTTCTCGGCAGTTTCTTTGTCAAACATGAATACATCAATACCAACAAGATCTCTTGTCACGTTGATGGTTTCCATTTTATATGATTTGTGTTTTTTGATGTTATGTTCGTGATAAGAAATAGGTGTGAGTTTCTCAGGGGATTTGCCAAGTCTGTCAATGACAGCCTTTGCAAACTCTTTTGTTCCGACTTTCTGAGTGCTTACACCCTCTTTAAAAATATCATAGGTATGGACACCGTCTTCTATCGTTCTAAGCCATGCGTTATGCACTGTTGTCGCAGCTTGCATCTGCTCTAAATGCACAAGCATAAAAACGCTGCCAAGAATGATCCCAGAGGGATTAGCAACATTCTGGCCAGCTCTTCTTGGAGCAGAACCGTGGATCGCTTCAAACATCGCTCCATGATCTCCAATGTTTGCACTTCCAGCRAGGCCCACAGATCCTGAGATCTGCGCGGCAACATCAGATAAGATATCTCCATATAGGTTCGGAAGAACAATCACATCAAAAGCTTCAGGAGTATCAGCAAGTTTTGCTGTCCCAATATCAATAATCCAATGTTCACTCTCGATATCAGGGTACTCTTTTGCTATCTCTTCATACGTATCATGAAAAAGACCATCAGAGATTTTCATGATATTGTCTTTTGTAAAGCAGGTGACTTTTTTTCTGCCCTGCTCCTTCGCGTATTCAAAAGCATAGCGGATGATTTTCTCAGAGCCAGGTCTTGTTATAAGTTTTAGAGATTGGTACACCTCTGGTGTCTGTCTATATTCAATGCCGGTGTAAAGATCCTCTTCATTTTCTCTTACTATCACAACGTTCATGTTAGGGTGCTTTGTCGCAACAAAAGGCGCATAAGAAATAGCTGGTCTAACATTTGCATAAAGACCAAGTGTTGTGCGGACAGTGACATTTAAACTTTTAAAACCACCACCTTGCGGCGTTGTAATAGGCGCTTTTAAAAAAGCTTTCGTATTACGGATGGTTTCCCAAGTCGCAGGCTCTATTCCAGAAAGACAGCCTTTCAAATAACACTTTTCGCCAATCTCTACTTCGTGTATTTCAAGTTGCGCACCAGACGCCTCTAAGATATCAAGCGTTGCTTGCATTATCTCAGGTCCAATACCATCCCCTCTTGCAACAGCAATCGGAGCTTTTTGAGATCCCATAACAAATACCCTTAAAATGATTCTCTAAAACTCTTATCTTCTATATTATTTGCAACAAGAGTTCAAGTTAAATGTATAGGGATCTATTTTGCTTAAGCAGCTTTTAGAAACACAAAAACAATATTTAGATTACTTTTTTGATTCTATCGATTTAAATATCGCCGAAAAGATTTTAGAAACTCTTGTGAATTGCAAGGGAAGTATCTTTTTCACAGGCGTTGGTAAAAGCGGTATCATCGCAGAAAAACTTGCCATGACAATGATTTCTGTCGGGACAAAAGCTTTTTATCTTCCTCCAACAAATGCGCTTCATGGCGATATAGGAATATTAAGTGAAGAAGACGTATTTGTATTCCTTAGCAAAAGTGGAGAAACAAAAGAACTTCTTTCTTTACTTCCCTTTGTGAAGCAAAGAAAGGTGAAAGTCATCTCTTGGGTATCAAGAAGTAGCTCATCGCTTGCAAAAAGAAGTGATTGCTCCATAACTCTTCCCCTTGCAAGAGAGCTTTGTCCTTTTGATCTTGCTCCCACAACATCTGCTGTCATCCAGCTGATCTTCGGTGATGTTTTAGCTGTCGCTCTTATGAAGCGTAAAAGTTTTAGTCTGCAAGACTATGCAAAAAATCATCCAGCAGGTTCGATTGGGAGTCGTATCACTCAAACAGTAGATGATATTATGGTCTCGGGGAAAGATCTTCCCGTTTGTTGTACCGGAGATAAATTGAAAGATGTTCTTGTGGAACTTACAAATAAAAGATGTGGATGTCTTCTTGTTGTAGATAAAACAAAAAAACTTTGTGGGATTTTTACAGATGGTGATTTGAGAAGAGCGTTGCAAGAAAATCCGAATAGTATCTTAGATGAGGAGATGCAATCTCTTATGACAAAAAACTTCTTATCCGTTGTAAAACAGAAACTTGTGCATGAAGCTGCAGAGGTGATGCAAAGAGATTCAAGCAAATGGGTGATGATGCTTCCTGTTGTTGAGGAAAATAAGCTTGTTGGGCTTGTGCGTATGCACGACATCATAAACTTTAATTTGTAGAGAAAAAGCTATCTTTCATTTCATCTATTAATCAAAATGAAGCACTTTGCATTTTTAAAAATAACCCCTGTTTAGAAACCAATGAGTTTATTAAAGCGTAGATCTTACAAAGATTTTTTTCTTGTAGACAACTAGATTTGTATAATTTGTTTTTCAATAAATGGTTTTTATTCTATAGGGGAGTTAACAGGAGTATGACTTTCCTATGGAAGGAATAGAGATTTTCACCATTGTCCAGATTGCAATTTTCTGTATTGGTTATCTGGCAATCATTTTTGAGTTTTCAATCAAAGTAAACAAAACTGCTGTTGCGCTTGCTCTTGCAGTTCTTTGCTGGCTGGCCTTTTTTCTTACTGGAAGGCATGATTTTTTCGAAAACCCTGCAACGCTTGCAAGTAATATAGCACACTTAAATAAAGACCTTAGTGATGTTTCGCAGATCTTGTTTTTCTTACTCGGTGCGATGACTCTTGTAGAAATCATTGATGCACACAAAGGCTTTAATACGGTCATCCGGCTTTTACATACGCAGTCCAAGCGTAAAATGCTTGTTATCATTTCGATTGTTACGTTCATTCTTTCTGCAGTACTTGATAACTTGACAACGACAATATTAATGATTTCAATTTTAAGAAAGCTAGTACCCTATAAAAAAGACCGTATACTTCTACTTTGCATGGTGGTTATTGCAGCAAACGCTGGTGGTGCCTGGACTCCAATCGGAGATGTAACAACGACGATGCTTTGGATCAATGGGCAAGTGACAACGCTTAAAGTGATGTCTGAGCTCTTTCTGCCAAGTGTCTGTGCGATGGGAGTGCCGCTGCTTATCTACAGCTTTATGATGAAAGGAAAGTTTTCAGCTCCGGCCGTTGATCTTAGTAAAGAGCAGATTGAACCTGGTGCAAAAATTGTATTTACTGTGGGAATCTCTGCTTTAATATTCGTGCCAATATTTAAATGGCTTACTGGGATGCCTCCTTTTATGGGAATGCTTATCGCACTTGCAGTTCTTTGGCTTGTAACGGATGTGTTGCATCACAAATACGAACAAAGAGAGCATTTAAGGGTTCCTCATATCTTAACCAAGATCGATGTRGCAAGTATCCTCTTTTTCCTTGGTATCTTACTCTCTGTGCATTCTTTGCAAGCAGCAGGGCTTCTTGATCACGTGGCAAAGTGGATGGACTACCACTTGCGCTCACAAGCGCTAATAGCGACCTTAATAGGGCTATTCTCAGCAGTTATAGATAACGTACCGCTTGTCGCTGCAACCATGGGAATGTACGACCTTACAACATATCCAACAGATTCAGCTCTGTGGATTATGATAGCTTATGCTGCAGGTACTGGTGGTAGCATACTCATCATTGGTTCTTCTTCAGGTGTTGCTATGATGGGCCTTGAGAAGGTTGATTTCTTTACGTATATGAAGAAGGCGGCGCTCCCAGCTCTTGCAGGATATCTTGTGGGTATGGGCGTGTACTTAATTCTTTAATCAATATTTTTCAATAAATCTTCCAAAACGGCTTGCGTGAAATCCAAGCATTTTGTATGGTTTACATTTCTTATTTCAAACAAGAACTAAGAAGAAAACAAACAGTAAAGTTTGTAAAAGCTATTTGACAGTGTAAATGAAGTGATGATGCCAAATTAAAGCTTGAGCGTGACAAGAAATTGTCATGTTCTCGTCAAAATATTTTTTTTTTTTACTTGAGAATTTGATCTTGGTTCAGATTGAATGCTGACGGCGTGGATGAGGCATGCAAGTCGAACGAAGCTATTTATAGCTTAGTGGCGAAAGGGTTAGTAATACATGAGTAATCTACCTTTAACCTTGGAATAACAGTTGGAAACGGCTGCTAATACCGAATGAGGTGACTGTAGTACGCTACGGTTTATCAAAGTGGGGGACCTTCGGGCCTTGCGGTTGAAGAAGAGCTCATGGGATATCAGCTTGTTGGTGTGGTAAAGGCGCACCAAGGCTAAGACGTCTAGGCGGACTGAGAGGTTGATC
>NVUU01000087.1 GCA_002402025.1 Candidatus Aerophobota bacterium | reverse complement strand
ACTGGTGTATTTAAAATAAGGAACTTTCAAGTTGGAGATAAAAAACTAGGGTGCGATGTTTCTTTTTATTAATTTTCGGATGCTTGTTACCAGTATGTTCATTATGGGCAAATAAAAATCAAAAAATTGGTTCTATTAAATCTCTAAAAAGTATGAAACCAATTGAAGAGTTATTTGTGCTTACAATTCCAAAATCTGGATCGCACTTAATTTTAAAATGTATAAAATTACTTGAAAAAAACCTTAGTAGTTTTCCTTATGTAATTAGGGTGGGACACCCAGGATTTGTTGGAAGGAGGGCTCCAGGTCCATCTAAACTTTTTTCTCGACTATCTATGAATCCCAAAGCTAAAAAAATATTAAACATACGGGATTTAAGAGACTGTTATTGTTCAGCAATTCCTTATCTAGACAAGCTTGTTGCAAGAAAGCAATCATTTATTTTTGACAAAATTTGGACAAGTTTAGAGACTTCAGAACAGAAATTATTGTATTTATTAAAGTTAGATCATCCAATGCCTTGGGACTTAACGTTAACCTTTCAGGCAATGGTTGAACTATCTTCAGGATCTAATGTATTGATTAGCCGTTTCGAAGAATTAGTAGGGCCTTCGGGTGGAGGAACGAGAAGCTCTCAGCTAAATTTAATCTCTGAGATTGTAACATTTTTAGAACTTGAATGTTCTAAAGAAATTATTTTAAGAATTGCAGATAATCTTTTTGGGGGCAAGCGAATAAAAAATCCAAAGTTGTTTTTTCATGAGGGGAAAATAGGAAAGTGGAAGCTACTTTTCAATGAAGAGCATAAAAATATTTTTAAAGAGCGTGCGGGCCGTTATCTTATTTTTTTTGGTTATGAATCAGATTGTAGTTGGTAAATTAAAAAAAAATATAATTTTCCGCACTTTTTACGCAACTGATCTGAATTTGTCGGCATAGTACAGAATAACATCAGTTCATCCTTTCCTAGAAAATTCACAGAAATATACAGGTATATGTTGAACCCCCAAGGTATATTTAAGATGTATGGAAAACTATAAGGAAAAGTATCAAGAATTTCTATGTATCTATACGGAAATAAACAAAAAAACGTGAAAAACACCAGACTAAGAATGACTTAGGAGAGGTTAAGGCTTATTGTCGAGCGTTAACCCACCACCAGCTAGATGTAAAATACTTGTATGATATCCCAGCATTACTGGCCACAAATGACTAAGAAAAAACTTCCCAAACACCAGCATATGTTCAGGGATACAAAGTCTGGGTTTATGTTTTTAGATTATGGGATTAGAAACACGAGACAAGAGAACTACAAGGCTGAACATCGATATATCCCCCCAGGATACTGTATTGCAAATGCAGATGTAGAAAGTGTGCATGCAATGATAGAGCAGGAATTTTTTGATCTGGAAACATTTAATGAGCATCAAGACTTCATTCTAAAAACGCAGGTAGAACAATACTTTTACAATATGGTAAGGCCGAATTTTTCAAAGAAGGGGTTTTTCCCTTCTTAAAATCCTCTTCGAGGATCGAGAAGAAATAGACTCTGAATTTTGTTATACTCAGTGATCTATCCAAATAATGAATTTAGAAAAAAAATGGACTTGGAAAAAATAAGCAATGGGGGTCAACATGTACCTAAGTTTCCCGATTTTTAAAAGGATTAGGCACTTTTAAATATTTCCTTTTTCTTTTCATTTTTAGTTTTGATAGAGTTGTTTTATCTACGTTAATAGAGGAASWAMMWMTWYTGAAAARATACTTACTTATGTTTGCTGTTGTTTTTTGTGCTCATGGTTATGGCCTATATATGGGGAATCCCTATCTCCCAGAGTATCCTGAGCAAGGGATGTTTTTATCAAAAGACTTTCCTATAGGTGTCAAAGCAGGGTATCAAGGTGTTCTTGTTTATGAAAGACGATTAAAACTTAGAGGATCAAGTATCAGCACTATTCCTAAAAGAGAGAACCTTAAATACTATCAGAACCTTGCTATGGTTAGCATGAGTCTTTACGACAGAGTAGAGTTATATACAGGACTTGGAGCTTCTCAGTTCTTTCAGGAGAGTCCTGTAGACTTTTCTATTTTACATACAATGTCTCACGACAACTTTGTTTGGGAAGCAGGAGGAAGAGTTTTACTCATATTTTGGAAAAGTACAGCGTTTGGTGCTTCCGCGGGTTATCAAAGAGCAAGTCCAAATATGGCCTGGACGACTGTAGATGAGGCTCCCGGAACGACAAGCAATTCTAAACTCAGTTATAGCCAGTGGCAGGTAGCTCTTAGCCTGTCTCACAAATTAGGTGTTATTTCCCCCTATATAGGAGGAGCGTATTCTTATGTAAAGTACAAGGTCAAAACCCCGATATTCACAGACCTTCTTGGTGAAAACAACAGTTCAAAGACTTATGAAAACAAGCAAAAAATCAGTCTTGTTGTAGGAGCGTCGCTCACTGCAACAGAGGTGATTAATTTGGATATTGAAGCAAAGACTTTCGGTGAGAAAAGTCTGACAGTTATGGGGTGTATTCGTTTCTGATCATTTCTATTTTCAAAATATGAATCATTACCTACACTAAAAAACGGCGTATTTAGGATATTTCCATGTTAAAAAAAGCTTTTTTGTCTGCTTTTGTTCTAGCTTGTTGCAGCGCTCAAGCTCTTTATAACGGCTCTCCAAGCCTTCCTCATGTTACTGAAACAGGGTTTTTTTTCACAAAGGACGATTGGTTCGCTTTGAAGATCGGCTATCAAAATGACATTCTTATTGATAGAAGCTTGAAGCCAACAAATAATACGATAAGAAGAATGGATGTGTTCAGGTACTACTTTAACCAAGGGGTGATCACAGCAAACTTTGTTGATCGCTTTGAGGTGTACTCTTCTCTTGGTGCCGCTAAATTTTTTATTGAACCGAGAGTGACTCCAACAACAAGACTCACCATGGAAACAGGAAATAGATTTACTTGGGGTGTTGGAGCGAGAGGCGTACTTTATGAGGTTTCTAAATTCTCATTTGGTATGGATATGAAATACCAAGAATCGACCCCTTCTTTTCAGTGGATCTCTATCAATGGCACTCCTACTACGTCCACGCAGGGAGCAAAGCTTAAGTATCAAGAGTGGCAGATTGGTTTGGGAGTGAGTTATCGCATAGAGCTATTTACGCCCTATGTAGTTGGTAGATACTGCCAAACACTTGCAAGATATACACATTTTGCAGCAGGGCTTCTTCCGAATAATGCAACGTCMTTTAGAGTCAAAAGCCGTAAGAAATTCGGTATCTCTGTGGGAGCCACGCTTTCTAATGGCAATATTTTCGATATTGATTTCGAAGCCCGTATGATTGATGAAACAGCCGCAACAATTGCTCTTACTGTACGTATCTAAATTCATTTATAAAAATCTTCTTTAAATCTTTGATGTAGTAAGAAGCAAAAGATCAAGCCGTTTTTAATTACATAAAGAGGAGCATCTATGGGCAAGAGGCCCCGACAGGAATGTATAGCACTGTAGTGTCTTTTGCAGTTGTAGGCGTGTATGTAACTGTTGCATTGGGGCTATTAAGAGACTTTAGGCCAGCTTCGGAGCCTGTGGCTACCTTAATAATAGAACTCGCGGTATTGGTTTCAAATGCAAAACCAGGAGTAGAGTTTCCGCTAAATTTATCAAGGCATAAAGTTGAGTTAGCAGCAGTGTTTTGGAAAAGAAAATTTGTTGCGCTTGAGGGTGTTTGTGCAATGGAGGTGTTATTTGTTGCTTGAACATGCATAACAGAGTTCTCTGCGAGAAGCCCTATTTTGGGGAGAGATGTGTTGCCGACTACTTTATTGTTTTCATAGACGATATGATGGACTGCGTTATCCCCACCGTATACGGCTTGTATTGCAGATGAGGACTGAAGGATTTTGTTGTTTTTAATGTTCGTTGACAGAGTTTTAGACGATGTATCGGCAAAGAACACTATGGCGGAGTCATCATTTACTGCGACGGATTTAATGGTATTATTATTAATGTTTATCGTTCCTCCTCCCTGGATATTTAGGATAAAACCGTTGCTTGTAACAGGAAGTATGGTATTTCCTTCAATTGTCAATAACTGGCCTGTTGCTGAGGGATCAGAGCAATTGAGAGAAATTCCTGCACTCGGTCCATCCTTTGCTACATCGTCAAACTCTGCAGAGACAGTATTATTGACAATGGTGTGATTCCATCCTGAGCCAGCTACACTAGTGATCCCTATTCCAACTTGGTCCTGATCTTTGTTATTGAGTAAGATGTCATTATCGGAAATGTACGTACTGAAAAGGTTGGCCGCGGTATGTGCTAGTGCAATAGCAGATCCACTGCTTGTAATTGTTGCATTAGGAACGAGCTCAAAACCTACAACAGAATAAGTTGTAGCAGTGGTTTGATCTGAATGCGAGATGATTTGGCCGTTTGTGTTAGTGGCAGTTAGAATGGGTTTTTGAGATGTTTTAGGCTGGACAGGATGACCTTTGTATGTAAATGCTGTGGCAGATCCTGCAAGAAATTGATTTGGTTGCAGTAAGAAGCTATTTGCTCCGGCGTTGTATACATCGCCTCTTCCATAAACATAGATAAGATCACCTGCCTGGCTTCCAATTCCTTGGGCTTGAGTAACTTCTTTATAAGGGAACCAGAAAGAGCCGTTCTGTTGGGATGCGCTAGCAGTAGTTGAGCTATCTACGTAAACCGCTTGAAAAAGAGGACAACCACTGCCTGGGGGAATAATGCTAACGTTTCCAACGAGATTGTATGTAGCATTTGGATTATTACCATTCGGTTGACTCTCAGACTTTTTCAATCCATTCACTGTAAGATCACTTGCGCTTTGACTAAAGACTCCGAAATCCCCTAGAGCGCCCGATATTCTCTCGAGTTTAAAGAGTATTGGGTCTGCGTTTCTTGTGAGTGCTAAGCAAAGAGGCTCGCTACCACCTTGACTAACTAAAATTTGTCTACAGTCATTACTGTCGATAGTACAGTGAAGAACTGAATCAACATTATTATCTGGCGTATCGAGACTCAGTCCATTGGATACAGTAATATCAAAAGCTCCACCACCCGCACTGTTTAAAGAAATCGTATTCTTTCTGATGGTAACGGTGTTGATAACAAGAGTTCCTTCGGAAATATTTCTGTAGTTGATTCCTGAATAGTTACCTAAATGGGCCGAAGGGTAAGTAATATTATTATGCTCAACATCTAAGTTAACATTGCCTGTCGAAATTGACCTTATGGCGGCTGAGCCACTTGAAACGGTGATGGTATTTCCACTGACAACACCATTGATTACATCAGTAGACTTACTATTTGCAGCGGAAACGGAGACACCMAATGTTCTAAAGGTATTTCCTGCAATGATAAAGTTACCATCGCTTGAACTGTTTTCATATACAACGGCATTAATTAAGTTTGGCCCTGTGAAAGTGTTTTCTCGTACCTTTAGACTGTTGCGATGGCTGCTATTCCAGTCGAAATTAACAGCTCGATTAAACCCTGTGGTCACTTCGTTATTGTGAATACTGTAAGTAGCTCCGTTATTTCCAGCAATCGTGTCATCTTGACTAATATCAAAGGCATTTCCAAGATTTGAATTCGAGGTAACCTTATTGTTATATATGAAGGTAGAATCATAGAGATTCAGGAGTTGGATAGCATCTTGGCCATTTTTGGCTTCGACGGTGTTACCTTTGATCAAATTGACATTTGTGAAGTTGTTAGCGGCATTTTCCATAGAAAAAACAGCGGGATCTATTGCACTTGATCCGGCACCTATTATCACATTGTCTTGGATGGTGCTGTTTCCAATAGGGTCATCGATATCTACAACATTAAATAGATTTGTTCCCCCATTGATTTCATTTCCTCTTAAATTAACAGCCGTACCCTGGACTACAATGGCAGCGCTATCTGTTGCATCAATGATGAAGCCGTTAATTGTAATCTCTCTTGCAAGAGTCGCCTCAAAGACAGGGTTTCCTGTGTTTGTAATCTTTGCAAGCTTTCCTGGTGTAAACGGAGGAATAATCATCCCATTGAGTGTTAGATCGAGACCTGAGCTTGACATGATCTGCCCAGATTTAAATCCGTATCCTTCGTCATAATTTCTTGAGGTTCCATCTCCAAAAAAGACATAAATCACTCCATCTTCGGGGGCGTTTAGATCTGCAAGCCTAACAGTTGTATATGGATCTTCAAAAGTTCCATCTCCAGTACCAGGGGTGTCACCCTGCCCGATAAGTGCTGTTCCCGTATTGTTTACAAAAGTAAAGTGGAAAGGGATTCCATTTGCATCAAGGTGAGGAAACCTGTGACTTTTTGTATACATGGGGATAATTTCGTTACGGATGACATCTTGTGTTTTTATCGTCATCCATTCGAAGTAGTTGTCACTCTCTGATTTTTTGTAAGGGAATCTGTTTTTTGTAGATCCCTTGAGTTTTCTTGGACCAAGAGGGATATTAAAGCTCGCATACCCGTTGATACGGCTTTTAAAGAGTTTATCGTAGGTATATTCTACACCTATGCTGAACCATTGCGTTGGGCTTGCTCGAACTCTTGCTCTTGCTCCAGGAACATTTCCAGCACTTTGAAATCCAAAGAAACCTTTTTGCTTAAAAAGATAATAACCTCCAACGCCGATATAAAGACCCAGCTGCTCGAATGGAGGGGGGAGTGTGAAGCCAAGTTCGCCATCAGCAGAAGGAAGAGCGTATCGGATTTTTTGCTGAACGAGCGCACTATTACCCTGGAAACTTCTAAAAGAAATGTCATCATCTTGGAACTTTCCAGAGAATGGATAATACCCATTTATTCTTAAGCTCAAATATCTTCCGAGAAATTCTAGCCCTCCAGCACCTTGGTGTGAAGAGAAAGATTTGAAATTCCTGTAGTCGTAGTAGGCATTCATCCCGAAAACGAGGGATTCTTCTGAGTTTGAGAACCTGCAGCCGAGACCAACGTTTGACGCTAGGTAGGCGTTGTTAAAGATGTGAAGTTTTGCATCAACAAAAGGAAGACCAATAGTGTTTGTGTTTGGGCATGCGAAAACACCGACGCTAGAGTAACCCTCATCGAACCCCATTCCTTTGTGTTCTTTATGTTTGATTTCTATGCGGGAGAATGTGTACTTGCCCATACCAGTGCTAAGAGCCACTAAAGAAACGCTGCTAAATAGCAGCGCGAATAAGACTCTTTTACATGCTGAATAGAAAAATGACATCTGAGCAAACACAGCTTTAGAAGGTTCTAGCAAATACCCGTTGTACTACTTTTAATATTTTATTGAAATTACAAACATCGAGATTCATTGCTAAAAATCCTCTCTTAACCTACACTCTGTCCCTCATTCTATTTACGACAAGCTTTTTGGAGCCTAAATTAATGTTCAAACGTTATATCTTTTCATTTTTACTTTTTGGAACTATCGCATTAAACGCAATTGATTCGCCTATTGTGCAGCCAAGGCCTACGGATTCTTTCACAGAGGAAGAAATCAAAGATCTGAAAGAATGGATCAAAAAGAAAAAGCTGGTTGTTGGGATTAAGAGTTTTGGCGGTGAACTTACCTTTAGTGGTGAGCTTCATGCAGGTATGACTCAATCTAACGAAGTTTTAAATGGGGTCAAGCAAAGAGGTTCCGGTGGAGCTTTTCCATCCATGGGAACAAGGTCATACGATGTAGAAATGGATCTGCTTATGAACTATAGAGCAGAGATCACCTGGGCGACAGCCAAAATCAAGTTCAAGAATAAAGCGGGGATCGCATCAGGATCTGGTACATCAAATAGAGTCTCTCTTGATCGAGCATTTATGGGAGTACGTTTTCTTCAAGGCGAATCTTGGACGATGGATCTTGAAATTGGTAGAAGAAAACTCAGCTATACTTTTGATTCGCAGATTGAATTTGGTTCTTTCATGGATGGGATTCTTTTAAAGTACGATCATACGTTTGATAGTATCGGTGATGTATATTTCCACGGTGGGCCATTTGTTGTAGATTTCACTGTTGATCACTATGCATATATTTTTGAAATAGGTTTTTTGAACATTGGAAATACTGGTATCTACACGAAGTATGCATTTCTTGATTGGGACACAAAAAATTATGGGAATAGGCAAAAAGATGATCAGTATCGTTTCTTAACGAACCAGGTGACACTAGGTTACAAGGTTGTACCTAAATGGATGGGTAAGGTACTTACCATTTATGCAGCAGGCCTTGTGAATTCAGCTGCCCGCGAGCTTCCTGTAACAGCAAATAAAAAAGCAAATTGGGCCTGGTATGCAGGATTCTTCCTTGGTGAAGCAAGAAAGAAAGGGGATTGGTCAGTAAATGCTAACTATCAATATGTGATGCCGCAAGCAGTACCAGGGTTTGATTCTATTGGAATCGGAAGAGGTAATGCTGCAGGCACGGGTCTTTACTGCGCAAATAGCAGCTGCTCAATACCTACAACAAGAAGAACTGCTGCTGGAAATACCAACTATAAAGGTTTCAACCTTCAGCTACTCTATCTTTTCACAAACAACCTGACTCTGAAGCAAGGGTACAAGCAGTCGATCAGACAAGATAAGGCTGTGGGTCCGATTTTCAGATATAAGGCATACAATCTAGAGCTTGTTTACATATTCTAAGGAGATTCTTCAAAAGAGAGGACGATTTCTTTCAGTCGATGTCTTTTCATGATGTCTTTTTTAGAAGGCTTTTTTACATGCATGTAAAGCGTGTGTGTGGATCCGAGCGATTCTATGTGATCATCGATATCGGAGAGATCTAGAGATTT
>NVUU01000086.1 GCA_002402025.1 Candidatus Aerophobota bacterium | reverse complement strand
CACTTTCTTTTTTCACTTCACTTTTACAACTAAATAGAGTGACAATCAAAAGTAGCGGGATGAGTATTTGAATAGATATTTTCATTTTTATTAGCGTTAAAGAATACGAGTATAAATAGCAATTATCATGTATTCTGTTTTATTTAATAATTGCTATTTGATAATTTATTCCAATTAAGAATATTAATTTCTATAATCTTAGAGCTTCTAGCCTAAATGATCAATTTTTTAGCCTATAATATTTGTATCATTTTCATACTCTTCAATTAACATGATATTCCCATTTATATACCAGGCGGTAGAGGGACCGTTTTTCTTGTTATTGTACACATCTCTTTCGCTTTCTAAATTGCCATTTGGATACCAGGACTTTACTCTCCCCTGCAACTTCCCTTCATACCAATTGAAGCATATTTTTTTCTGTTTTGGTTTACTAGAAATTACATAATAGATCCATTCCTCTCCATGTTTTTCCCCTTCTTTTAAACTATACATAGAATGAAGAGCTCCATTTGATGAGTAGTGATATACTTTTCCAGCTTGGCGTCCATCCTTAAATTCTAGCTGCTTACATAGCAGTCCTTCATCATAAAGAGTCTGAAGACCATTACCCACATTTACTTTTGAGATCACATTGTTATCAAAGTTATAATAAACACCAGAAAGCAACTTGCCCTCTGAATATTCCTCATGGAATTTTGGACATGACTTGGATCCTAAATACTCTGAAACTCCATCTTTAAGGCCCTTCTTAAAATGAATAGAGCCAACCATCTCTCCTTCTTCATTAAAAAGCACTTCTTCTCCATGAATCTCATCCTTATGAAAAGGAACTTTCTTTTTTAAAGTTCCATCAGGATAGTAATAAAGAGCTTCTTTACTAAGCTCTCCCTTTGCGTAGATAATTTTAGCAATCATTTTACCCTTCTCATCAAAGGCAATACATTCATTATCAAACACCCAAGAAGCCATTGCATCTTCCGATACATCACCGAGCCCTTCAATAACATGCGCGAGTACCTTTTGCAGGCCATTTGGGTGCCACTCTTTGTAAATGCCGTGTGCTCTGCCACTTTCTACTTCTAGATACTGAGCAATTTCACCGTTTTCATGATAGCTTGTCACAGCTGATAGGACTTTACCTTTAGCGTTCCTTTGAAAAATTCTGACAACCTTTATATAAGGTTGTGGCTCTAGAAAATCAGTGTTCTTGTATAAATCCAAACGATCTTTAGAGCCTATCGTCTCATTAAAACCATTTCGATCGATCAGCTGAAGACAAATCATTTTTGGATTTTTATTTTSTGMMKKYSKTGAACATGCTGTAAAAAGTATTGCTGCGGCAATCGTGTATAAAAAAGCTTTTTTCATTGGTCAATTCCTCAATAATCTCAGCCGGGGGATTATACTAAAAGAAGACCCACAAAACAAAGCTTTTTAATAATAATTACTACTTTATAATTCTTTCGATCAAACTAAAATTACAGTTGTATGTATCGTAGTCATTTGAGAGCGTTTTACGCTCCATCGAAAAATGTTTGAACAATAGTTGCGGCTTTTCTTTGGGATAAAGGGGAGCCTCTATCTGAGTAAGAAGGCTCTTTATGTCCTTATGATCCATCTCTACCCCTTCACTTAAGGTATAGTGAACTTCCTGCAGATCTTTTTTTACTGATTCAGAAGATAATTCTAGATTGACCTGATTTTTTTTGATAACTCCAAGTCTTGTGAGAAGTGATTYGCTCTGCGATAGCTCTTTTTGCTCAAGAAATACCTGGAGTGCTATATTTTCTGTGTTTAAGAATTTCTCCTCCTCAAACATTTCTTTCAAAAAATTCTTATTTGCGTTGTGAAGCTTTTCTAAAAAACTTGTTTCTCTTTGCCGAAGTATCGCTGTTTTTTTTGCTTTTGCTTCAAGCGAATCAATGATTTCGTCTGCCTTGCAAAAAAGATCATACTTCGCTTTTGCAGAATGGATCACAAAAAGAAAAGGGATCAAAAATATCCCCATTAAGATGAGTATCGTAACTGGATAAAAAAGCACCCTGCTTTTATTCATCTTTAAAAAGTATTGTAATATTGCACTACATTTTTGGCGTAGATTTGAGGAAGAAAGTTGCCCCATAAATTCCACTGTCCTCTTTTATATCCAAAGATTCAATTTCACATCTTGTGGAAAGTTCATTAAAAAAGATCTCTGCTATCTCTTTATTTGCAGATTTAATTTTGAGCTCTACTTTGGTTTTATATTCTTTGAATGCTTCATCAAGATTTGGAAACTCCAGCAAATCATAATCAAGCTTNACAAGCTTGATATCTTCCTCTGCTTTCGCTTTTGAAATCGTATCGATCAGTTCACTTACCGTTGTTGGCAAAAGATAATACCCATATGGCTTTTTGACCTTCCTAAAATGCTTTCTTACCTTTTTAAGCTTTCCGATGAAGGCAAGATTATCAAGCCCTTTGCTCTTAAACGTCGGGTCCTCAGATAAATTTCTTTCTATAAAAGTTGCAAGTCTTCTATCAAGAGTTTTTTCTTTTTGCTTAAGCAAAAGATTTGATGAAAAGCTTGCTGCAATACAAAACAAAATCATGCTTAGCCCACAAAGAGTGTATTTTTTTATAAGCGCTGTGCTTAATTCTTTTTGCGCGGCTTTAACAGCGCGAAATTGCACACTCATATTATCTGCAATAAGAGGATCTAAACAAAGCCCAACAGAGAGTGCAAAAGCGCTACTTCTTGCATCTTCATCAGACACTTCTAATTTATTAAACGTAAAATCCTGACTCTTTTCAAGTCTTGCGTGAAACTGAAACAGGATGTGTTTCTCACCTGTATAAAAAAGTGTCTCATGGATTCTCTGTCCTTCTTTATGCATAACAAAATACAGAGCTCTATCAAGCTGCATAGAAAAAAGCTCTGCGAGCTCTTTTAGATTCTCGTCCTTAGAAGAGTCCATATCAGCAAGATCAAGTTGATAAAGAAGAGTTTCTACTTCTAGATCGGAATAGTCTTTTCTGTCTTTTTTTAGAGCTACAAAAAAGTGCCTTTTTCCATAAGGAATGGAAAGAGCATAAATCGGTTTATTTTCAAAAACAGACACAATATCTGTTTTTGACTCTCCCATATACATCGTGATTGTATTGACATCTTTAAATAGAAAGTTCGTGAATCTATAAAGAGCTACCGGAGTGCAGCTCACAAAATGAGGATCCACGCCGATACTACTCATAGAACTTATATGCTTTTCATAGGAAGAATTCTGTATGCAAAAGGCTAGAACATCGCAAGAGGATTTATGCTTTTCTATAAATGGGTAGATGATCCCTTCCTCTATAGGAAAGGGAAGATGCTGCTCTATCTGAAAGGGCAGAGTCTTAAAAATCGCTTTTTTATTACTTACAGGTAGAGTGAGTTTTCTGAGCAGAACGTGGTCTGTATCGATAGAAGTTGCGATGCAGAGACCTTTATATTTCTGCTTTAGTTCCCCTATCACCTTCTCAAAAAAACTAGGATCGAAATCTCGATCTTTTGAGTTGTAAGACTCTGTAAAAAGAATTTCAAATTCTTTCTTATCCTTCTTTACTACAGCAAGTTTTACTCGAACGCCTTCTAATATGATACTAAGTAGATACATCGTCTCAAGGATCTCTTTTACTAAAAGGCTTTATTTTAAATTAGATAGAGAAATTATACCATCAATTTAATTGATATTGCTTCTTTGGTTTTTTTTCAAAATCTTGGTATAATTTAAGATAAACCATTTACACGTGTAATTTTATGTTAGCAAGCTTCGTTAAAGTTCTCTTTACAACTTATACCCTGATCCTTCTTGCGAAGGTCATTGGGTCTTGGTTCCCCCAAGGAAGAGATCATTCTATTATGCGATTTTTGAATTTTTTAACAGATCCCTATTTAAACATCTTTAGAAAAATCATTCCCCCTATCGGAGGTATGATAGACCTAAGTCCCCTTATTGGATTTTTGGTACTTCAATTTGCAGAAACCATCATCCTTCGTTACATATGAGCTTTGTAAAACCCCTCAAACTTGGCAACCTCATACTGCCTACGAACATTCTTTATGCTCCTCYTNCTGRANYKSWMCSAYYAKCCTYTTCGNGNAAAATGAGCTCTTTTTTTATGCCAGTTCTTACATATTGCGAAATGGTAAAGATGGACGCATTGATTCGTCATGATGCAAACACCTATAAACTACTCGACTTTGATAAAGATATGCACCCAATTGGAGCGCAGCTTTGCGGATCTAAGAAACATCTTGCCGGTCCCTGCTMTAAAATCATCGAAGATCTTGGATTTGATGTTTTGGACCTTAACTGCGGCTGCCCTGTTGATAAAGTCACTAAAGATGGAAGCGGATCTGGGATGTTAAAACATCCAGAACTTATTGGAGAAATCCTCCACGAGATGGTAAATGCTGTTTCGATACCAGTCACTGTAAAGATTAGAGCTGGCTGGGATGACAGTACTATCAATGCCCCTCTCATAACGAAAATTGCGGAAGAAGCCGGGGCCGTGGCTATCACGATACATGGAAGAACAAGAGTGCAGGCATACAAGGGTCTATCCAATTGGGACTACATCAAACAATCAAAAGATGTTGCAAATACTATCAAAGTAATTGGTAATGGAGATATCTTAGATGGCCCATCAGCTAAGGCTATTTTTGAGAAAACAAATTGTGATGGAGTATTAATCTCCAGAGGAACTCTTGGCAAACCTTGGATCGCTGAAGAAATTTTCGACTATCTCACAAAGGAGTACTTTGATGAAAAGCACCCAGACGATTTCAAAACGACTTTTCTCAACCACTTGAAAATAACAATTGGTTATGAAAATGACAAAAGAGCCCTTATTGCAATGAGACGTATCGGAAGTTGGTATCTAAGGCAAGGACCGCGCACAAAAGAATTGCGCGATCTTCTAAATAAATCCAAAACACTTGATGAAGTAGAAAAAGTCATCCATAATTACAATTTCGAAAGAGCCTATACAAAAGAAGACGATTCTCATGCATTACCATGTAGTTGTTAAAGGAAGAGTACAAGGAGTTTGCTTTAGAGCAACTGTTTGTGAAAGAGCACAAAACTACGATCTTTCCGGAACAGTAAAGAACCTCGCAAATGAGGATGTTGAGATACATGCCTTTGGTGAAGAAAAAATCATAGACGCGTTTTTAGAAAGTTTAAAACAAGATGCGGGATTTGGTATGGTTTCATCGTTTTCTGTTAAAAAAGATAGCTTAAAAAATGAATCAAGAGGTTTTAAGATTGTTCATTAGAAGAACAGTTTTGCTTGAAAAGTCACACCATACATCGAAATATCTTCACTCATGTTATCAAAGCGAAAAGTTCCATTAAACTCTCTTAGTTGCAGCATTTGATTCGCAGAGAAGTAGTAGAGAGTTTCATACCCGAGTCTAAATTCCAAGTAGTTACGTTTTTGTCTGATAAATCTACTGTAACCAAGTCCTAAGTTAAACTGGATATTTGGAATAAATCTGTGCTTTTTTTCTTTCATCAAAAAGTCAAAATTCTCTGTCGGTGTCAGTTTTGAAAACTGCTCAACCTCAAAGTAGCTATAAAGAAGACTCGTTGAGACAAGACCATATATGTGAAAGCCGCTATTCAAAAACCAAGTCGTGTCAATCCCGGCTTTTGGACCTATACCCCAAAATTTAGATCTGTCTGTTGTTTCAGCTGTGTTAAATTCAAGATTATCTCCGTCATTATACTTCACGATCTGTTTGATATTGATCCAAGAATTTTTAAGACCAATCGTTGGTTTTAGCGCAAGAGCCGAACTAATGAAGTAGTGTCTATAGAGATTTACATCTAGATTTGCAAATTTGTTTCTTATGGATGATTTCGCCATATGAACTGGTTGAGAGAAAGGGCCTCTTATTGGGATTATTGCAGAAGTTTCTCCACCGATGAGCCTAGAGCATCCTCCATCTTTGAAATAAGTAAATTCTCCATTTACGCTCCATTGATCGTGGTTGAAATTTCTTCCAATTCCCACTCGGATCCCTGCATTCCAATCGAATTCACACTCTTTTGTTCTTCCTTGTATGGGTTGATTTACGCTAAACCTTGAGTTGCTGTAGGCAAATTTTGTTCCAGAGACCTTTGATTTCCAGAAAAGTAAATCGATAGAATCGAACCAATTCCTTCCGCCGACGTCGGGTATTGCACTCCCTGTTTCGACAGATTCTTCGCCATGTGCGTTAACAACTGTGATTTGATCGAGCTTTTCAAGTAGGGATTTTACTTGATCATCAAGGCTTCTTCTTACCGAGTGTTCTCCGTAAAGATTTGAGCTAATAAGAGTTATAGCAAAAGCAAAAGCTATATGTTTGTATATACGTTTCATATTTGTATTGGCCAAATATAGAGCATTTAAAATGCTCTATTTAATACCGCATTATAATAATTGTTTTGATTCTTTAAAGAAGAATATTAAATTATTTTAAAAGAAATGAAAATAGCCAGATAGATTGCTCTATCTGGCCTAAATTTTCTGGAAGTAATTCTAAAATTAGAGACTTAGAAATTCCATTTCACATTTAGAGCTACACCTTGCAAAGATACATCTTCCGATGCTCTTGTATAGATAGTACGTCCTCTAACTTCCTGTCCTGCTCTTAACATTTGGTTGACTCTCCACCAATACTGAGTATCCCAGCATAATGAAATACTAAAGTGTTGCTTATCATTATAAATGTATTTGTCGTAAGCGATTCCAAGTTTGATTTGAGCTGTTGGAGCAAATCGATGCATGTTTGCTGATAAGCGCACTCTTTGATTCTCTGGATCAGCACTAAACCAGTTTTTATGTTGTACTCCATAGTGACCGTATACAAGACCACCAGACGCATCCGCCATTATGCTGAAACCATTTGTTAAATGCCATTTACCGTTAGCGCCCACTCTTGGGCCAATCCCCCAGAAATCATTACGATCTTTTACGTGAACTGTATTGTTATCAAGCTGAGTTCCACCTGTATAACGAACTAACTCCTTTAGATTGATCCAAGCCGTTACAAGACCTGCGTGTGGTCTAAAAGATAGATTTCTAGAAACGAAGAAATTTCTTCCAAGTTCTAGATCAATTCTATCAAAACTAAACTTAAACTCAACAGTAGCTTTCTGAGCAAGAGAGAATTCAACATTATTAGCATTCACTTCTGTGATTTCATCCGTACCTCTTAAAGGTATAACCACACCATTTAGTTCACCTGTAACCATTGAGGATGTGTTGTTATTGAAATAAGTATAATTTGCAAGTGCATCCCAATCACCGTGATCAAAATTATATCCAACTCCGGCTCTGAAGCCCCAATCCCATTTGAAATCTACTTCTTTTACTCTTCCTGAAACTGGCAATAGACCAGCGATATCTTGATCTGTATATGCATATTCTGTACCACCAACTCTTCCTTGGAAATAAAGAACATCAAAAGTTAGGAAAAATCCATATCCCCCTGCTGTAACGTTAGGACGTGCAGAAGCAGTCTGTGCTCCATAAGTTGTTGAAGCTGTTTCTGTGCGTACTTGCTTCATCTGTTTTTCAAGATCGTGTACGCGTGTGTCTAAATCAGGTCCAGCAAATGCAGAAGCTGAAAGAGCTATTGCTATCGCTGATACTGATGCATATTTAAAGTAACCCATTTTTACCCCTTCATGAAAATTAGGCCAAATAACAGAGAATAATCATTACTCTGTTAATTTGCATTATACATAGTTTTTAAATTAAATTAAATTAAATAATTTAAGTTAATTATACTAACAAATAAACACTGTAATTAAATCGGATAAAAAAAAGACCGGATAAAATCTATCCGGTCTTAACTTTTAGGTATTTATCTTAACGATCAACTAGAAATCTAATCTAAGATTAAGGGTTATACCTTGTATGCTTATATCGTCTGACTGTCTGATATATTTCAGAGGTTGATCTTCAATACAGTTCAGCATCTGGTTCATTCTCCACCAGTACTGAGTATCCCAGCTTAAAGATATGCCAATGTGTTGCTTATCATTATAGATATATCTGTCATATGCAAGTCCTAGCTGCAGTGACGCAGTTGGAGTGAATCTATGCATATTTGCACTCACATTTACCTGATGAGTTACAGGATCTGAGCTTAACCAGTTCTTGTGACGTACTCCAAAGTTACCATATACTAAGGCACCAGAAACGTTACCCATTATGCTGAAGCCATCAGTAAAATGCCATTTAGAGTTAACACCTGTTCTTGGTCCAATACCCCAGAAATCGTTACGATCTTTCACGTGTACTGTGTTTACTCCTATAGTAGGTCCACCAGTATATCGTGTTAATTGTTTTTGGTTGATCCAAGCAGTAACTAAACCGAAGTGAGGTCTGAAAGAAAGATCTCTTGAGATATAGTAGTTTCTTCCAAGTTCAAGATCGATTCTGTCAAATTCGAATTTATATTCAGAAGTAGCTTTGTTCACAGAGTTAAACTGAGAACCTCCACCTGCTGCCTGTCTAGATCCTCTTTGTGGGATCACAGAACCATTAAGTTCTCCTGTAACCATAGAACATGTGTTGTTCTTGTAGTAAGTATAGTCTGCATACAGATCCCATTCTCCATGGAGAAAGTTGTAACCTATACCAGCTCTAAAAGCCCAATCCCATTTAAAATCTATCCCTCTGTATTTACCAGATACAGGCATTACACCTAGAGTATCTTGATCAGTAAGAGCATACTCAGTTCCACCAACCTTTGTTTGCCAGTAAAGGATATCAAAAGTCAGGAAAAATCCGTACCCATGTACATTAGGACGAGCAGTAGCTGTATTTGCCCCATATGTTTGGGAAGCTGTTTCGGTACGTACTTGTTTCATCTGTTTTTCAAGATCGTGCACGCGTGTGTCTAAATCTGGACCAGCGAAAGCAGAA
>NVUU01000085.1 GCA_002402025.1 Candidatus Aerophobota bacterium | reverse complement strand
CGAGAAACGGCAATCAAGGCTTTGAAAATGGCGCTTACATCTAAAAGCAACCATTATCTAGATCTGCGAAAGTTACAAGCATATGCTAAAAAACTTAGATTTAATATATCACCCTTCCTTATCACGGCAACAACATGAATGAACAAGGTTTAAAAGATCATCTTCAAACAATTTCAAAAGAAAAAAAGATTCGCTTTAATGAGTGTTGGAAAAAGCTACTTCTAGAGAGGTTCTTATTCCGCCTATCTCGATCCACTCATGCCAATAAATTCATTTTTAAAGGCGGCTTCCTCTTGGCTTACCTGATGAAAATAGGTCGAGAAACGGTTGATCTCGATTTTCTACTAACCCGAATGGAAGCTAGTGAAGATGAGATAGAGAGGGCCATAATGGAGATAATAGCGATAGAGTCAACGGATGGTTTTTTGTTCCATTACGAGAGCATGGGACGCTTATAGCAACCACATATGCAATATCCAGGCTATCGGGTAACTCTTGGGGCCGCCTTCGGCCGGATAAAGGATAGGATTCATATCGATGTAGGAACAGGCGACATCGTAAGTCCCACCACTCGTGATCTGCATCTTGTTCAGTATCGAGGAAAACCCCTATTTGAAAATGAAATTTCTTTATTGGTCTATCCTCCGGAGACTATTTTTGCAGAGAAACTTGAGACGGTGTTCTCTAAAGGTGCAATCAACAGTCGTATGAAAGACTACCATGATTTGCTTCTACTTACACGAGAACCTCGCGTGATTGATTTCAATAAGTTGCAGGCATCAATAAAAAAAACATTTCATCACCGAGGTACAGCCTTTGAACTTATCGACTTTAGTGAACAGGATCTTAAACCTATGAATAGGCTCTGGGGAGCACATATTAAAAACTTAGGAGGCACGGCAAAGGAGCTGAATCTCCCAGGCGATATTCAAGATGTCATTATAGAGATCAATGAGATCCTTACTAAATTAGCAGTTGAATATTCCTTAGCTTGATATATCCTGAAACAGCCGAAATAATTCCAACCACTCCAATCACAGAAATGACCGCCCCCATAACCCAGGTGAAGTACTTTCTCTTTTTTTGCAGAAAAGGCAGAAATTTCGGATGAGTAATTATATAGGACAGAAAAGAAAAATATACGATTGCAAGTATTGGGATCATCATACCAAAGACAAACTTCGAAGCAAGCGTATTCATGGATTTTGCAAAAATTCCAAAGAGGCTTAATAAGAACACTGTAGCTTTTGGGTTCAGAAGATTACAGAAAAAGCCAGCTGCGAAAGCATTTTTTAACTTTATCTCCTTTTGTAAGCCATCATCGCCAGCGCCGAGCATAGATTTTATTCCAAGGTAAGAAAGATATATCCCACCTAGAAACTTTATTAAAAGTAGGGCTCTTGGAGAAGAATTCAAAAAAAGGGCTACTCCAGTAACGCAATAGAGAACATGAATGATCAGCGCCACTGCAACTCCGCAAGATGCAAAAAAGGCAGCCTTCCTGGAAGCCTTTAGCCCATATTGGGTAACAATGGCGAAATCAGGGCCAGGACTTATCATGTTTAATCAGGCATTCACTATCGCTCGCACAAAGTGTAGCTGTGAAGATCATAGAAAAAGTAATCATACAGAGTATTCGGCATGACTTCATATTCACGTTCCTTAGTAGGTGAAAACATCCGGGTATAGTGCCCCTTATACATTTATATACCGCTAAAAGTAATTATCTGCAAAATAATAAGACGAAATTATCCCCTATTTAATTACTAAATTGATAATTAACTGATTAAAATTAATTAGATTAATTAATATTTAATCTATGACTAAGGTTGGCTAAGAGTTTGAGTAGTTTTGCAAAATGCGGATACAAAGCACTAATAACAAGTAAAAATCTCTTGATTTGGCAATTGCATATCGCTATGATTGCAGTCCTTAAACAAGGGGCAATAGCTCAGTTGGTTAGAGCAACGGACTCATAACCCGTTGGTCGCAGGTTCAAGTCCTGCTTGCCCCATCCTTTCACATAGACCTATGTGCGCAATTTAGATTGATTCATTCACAACAAACAAATTAAATCTATTGCTCGCGATACATTCGGTTATACCTTGATTAAAAGGCCTTCAAACTGTTGTTTCAAGTCAATGATCACTTTTTCAAGCGGGATATATTCATGAGATATGCCTTTTAGAAAGCTTCTCCACTTCTCAACTTTGCTGGAGTTATTGTAAAAGGCTTCCGTAAAAGCTTTTGGGATATCTTCGATGTCGGTATCACGTCGCTTTAATACCTTTTCAATAATGGTAAAAAGTTCCGTTTGGTCCAAAGGAAACTGCTGGGTTACCAACCAAATATCATAAAAATCCTTCATCCTTGTATTTGCAAGTCCAAGGCGGACAATCGATTCAAACTTTTCTGCGATTAGGGTTTGTGGAGTATAACCTTTTAGTCTTGGCTTTGGAAAATCTAATAGTACAGGATACTCCACCGTAGATGGTTTTGGAAAGATAGCATCACTAAATCCAAAGTCGATACGCATAGGAAGTATTGCTGAAAAAAGTTGTGCTGTAAATGAAGCACTTAGACCGTGGTAATCTGTGTCCAACTGCGCCTCCCTAATTTTCAGAGAATTAGTTGAAAAATGAATGCCATCCGGGCTAACATCAAAAGTACAAATATCGGTGATGATATTTTCTAGATTCTCAATCTTATTTGATGTTTTTGCAAGGAGATCAATATCAATCGTTGCTCGATGGCTTTGGGGATCCCAAACCATTAGCATCAAGCCACCTTTAAGAAAAAAAGAACTTTTGTGAGGTGAGACACTCAAACGATAAAGAAATCTTTCCATTGCATAGTACTTAAAAACCTCTTGTACAGGCCTTTTCTTTTGGCGAGCTGCGTTTTCAAACGATTATAGACCGATTCTGATAGGTTTCTGTTTGACTGTTCCACTCATTAACTCACTATTGTTTCCATAATCGGTTGAAGGACCTTTTCTACACGATTGATTTTTGCGTATTCGTAAAGTTTGTCGATATTTGTTTTCTTCTCATACCAATACATTTTTAAAGCTTCAATGACAACATCCATACCGATTTTGTTTCGGAACTTGACACAATCTGCAAGAGTCTTTTCCATACTAAATATTTTGACAGGGTATCCCCCCATATCCATCGTTTCAATCCCCGTTTGATAAACTTTATCAGAACACCAAAAGTATCGTATTGGAGGATAGTCTAGTTTAGGCTTCCTTGATTTGACAGGTATTGCAACATAGACAAAATGAGGGATTTGTGTAGTTATACCATAATAGGCTAGAGCTGAAATTAAGCAGATGACGCCATGAGGTATCTTTTTGGAGACGAGGACGAGATCGGGTTCAGAAAAATCGGGCATTGTCGTCAGCCGATAAGCACCTCTTGCTAGTTGCTCCAAAACCCCCCGATCTCTCATTTTATATAAGATGCGTGGGTGTATACCCAATTTAATGCATTCGTGGGTCCTAAGAATCCCATGGTTCTTCTCAAATATCTCAATAGCTTGTTGTATTTTATCTTTCATGGGATAGATATGTCGGTAAATTCACCTTCTTACCTGCATTATTATCCAAAATAAATGTCTTGTCAACGAATAATTATCTTGATACATTTGCGGTGCAGTGATCAGAATCATTAGCTTCTATTACCCTGACTTTTTTTAAGTAAAAATTGAAGAGATAAAAAGTCCTTAGGGTTAAGGTTTTTTTAGTCAAAAGCAACGGAGTAGACAGATGCCACGTACGACCATAGATGGAAAAGACTGTTTTTATCAAGACCTTGGTAAAGGCTACCCCATTCTATTTGGTCATAGTTATTTATGGTCTTCAAAAATGTGGGAACCACAACTTAAAGAGCTATCTCGTGGATTTAGATGTATCATTCCTGACCTCTGGGATCACGGGCAATCTGGTCATTTACACGCATCAACTACTTCCAGTTGAAATTCTTGCCGATCATGCCTAGCAGCGGCTTTGTTGAATAATTCATTTTTGGGGAGTTATCCAGTATCTCCTATACTCACTGTAGCAAAGAAGCTTTAGTTACTCTTTACTAACAGGTAAATTTCTAAAGACACACGGCTAGGTAACCCGCTACGTGCATTTCTCTATAAAATGAGTCGCTTTTGGACTAGAAATATCGATCTTAATTCACCTCCAAAGACAGTTTATTTCCGCAGGTATAGTATACCCCCTAAAAATTTAACACAAAAACCCAATTGATCTTATTGGGTGTTTGTATTAAATTAAAAATCAGGAGGACACTTATGAAGAAGCCCACCGCCCTTAAAATTATACACAAGCTCCTAACTCGCCCTTCCTTCACTGCTGCTGAGGCAAAAAAACTAGGGGTTTCTACCTCATCTAGGATATTACGTTAAGACCGGGCAGATTCGACGCCTGGCTCGGGGTATTTATCAGGGGGTTCTCTACCAAAGTCCCCCAGAAAATTTTCGATGGGAGGACCTTATCGACACGGTCAACTCCGTTCCGGGTGGGGTAATCTGCCTGATTTCAGCACTGGCCATTTACGACATTACTGATGAAATTCCGAGACAGCATTGGATTGCAGTATCCCACGGGACCTCCATCGACAGGGGAGCTAGTGTTAAGATCGTTCGATTCCGCGATATGGAGTTAGGTAAGACGATAGTTGATCTCGAGGGCGTCAAAGTACCCATATATAATCGCGAACGTACGATCATCGACGCTTTTAGACTGCTAAGCCGAGAAACGGCAATCAAGGCTTTGAAAATGGCGCTTACATCTAAAAGCAACCATTATCTAGATCTGCGAAAGTTACAAGCATATGCTAAAAAACTTAGATTTAATATATCACCCTTCCTTATCACGGCAACAACATGAATGAACAAGGTTTAAAAGATCATCTTCAAACAATTTCAAAAGAAAAAAAGATTCGCTTTAATGAGTGTTGGAAAAAGCTACTTCTAGAGAGGTTCTTATTCCGCCTATCTCGATCCACTCATGCCAATAAATTCATTTTTAAAGGCGGCTTCCTCTTGGCTTACCTGATGAAAATAGGTCGAGAAACGGTTGATCTCGATTTTCTACTAACCCGAATGGAAGCTAGTGAAGATGAGATAGAGAGGGCCATAATGGAGATAATAGCGATAGAGTCAACGGATGGTTTTTTGTTCCATTACGAGAGCATGGGACGCTTACAGCAACCACATATGCAATATCCAGGCTATCGGGTAACTCTTGGGGCCGCCTTCGGCCGGATAAAGGATAGGATTCATATCGATGTAGGAACAGGCGACATCGTAAGTCCCACCACTCGTGATCTGCATCTTGTTCAGTATCGAGGAAAACCCCTATTTGAAAATGAAATTTCTTTATTGGTCTATCCTCCGGAGACTATTTTTGCAGAGAAACTTGAGACGGTGTTCTCTAAAGGTGCAATCAACAGTCGTATGAAAGACTACCATGATTTGCTTCTACTTACACGAGAACCTCGCGTGATTGATTTCAATAAGTTGCAGGCATCAATAAAAAAAACATTTCATCACCGAGGTACAGCCTTTGAACTTATCGACTTTAGTGAACAGGATCTTAAACCTATGAATAGGCTCTGGGGAGCACATATTAAAAACTTAGGAGGCACGGCAAAGGAGCTGAATCTCCCAGGCGATATTCAAGATGTCATTATAGAGATCAATGAGATCCTTACTAAATTAGCAGTTGAATATTCCTTAGCTTGATATATCCTGAAACAGCCGAAATAATTCCAACCACTCCAATCACAGAAATGACCGCCCCCATAACCCAGGTGAAGTACTTTCTCTTTTTTTGCAGAAAAGGCAGAAATTTCGGATGAGTAATTATATAGGACAGAAAAGAAAAATATACGATTGCAAGTATTGGGATCATCATACCAAAGACAAACTTCGAAGCAAGCGTATTCATGGATTTTGCAAAAATTCCAAAGAGGCTTAATAAGAACACTGTAGCTTTTGGGTTCAGAAGATTACAGAAAAAGCCAGCTGCGAAAGCATTTTTTAACTTTATCTCCTTTTGTAAGCCATCATCGCCAGCGCCGAGCATAGATTTTATTCCAAGGTAAGAAAGATATATCCCACCTAGAAACTTTATTAAAAGTAGGGCTCTTGGAGAAGAATTCAAAAAAAGGGCTACTCCAGTAACGCAATAGAGAACATGAATGATCAGCGCCACTGCAACTCCGCAAGATGCAAAAAAGGCAGCCTTCCTGGAAGCCTTTAGCCCATATTGGGTAACAATGGCGAAATCAGGGCCAGGACTTATCATGGCGAGAAAGTTCAAAAATAAAAATGAAAGAAAGTCCATAATCTACCGAGATTTTGAAATGACAGGCTGCTACAATAACCAAGACCTGAGAATTACCGCAATTTTCTTGGTTAAACACCCACTTAGGAGGTTCTGATGTTAACACTATCCATGTATCTCGCAGGCACGATAAAAAAAGATAATGAAGATCCAAACGAGTCCTTCTGGACAGATGCTAACTTGAAAGAGATCGAGCAAACTCTTCTTCCCTATAAAACACTATTTTTAAACCCTGCATACAGAACAGACGACCTTTCTGATAACCACTCCGTATTTGGAAGAGACATGCTGCAGGTGTTTTCTTCTAACTTTGTTTTTGTTGATGCAAGAGCAAGAAGAGGCCTCGGTGTTGGAGCTGAGATGATGTGGGCAAAGATGAACAAAATTCCGGTTGTGACCTGGGCGCCAATAGACACCCATTACRAAAGGACAAAAGCCAGCGTTTTAGGTGTAGACATTGAGAACTATGTACATCCATTTGTAGAGTCTCTTAGTGATGTGATCGTGACATCTCCCAAAGAGGGCGCTCTGTGGATGAAACAATACTTGAGTGATCCTTCCAGTATTGAAATCAAGGATGCTGATCATATCAAAGAAGCTATAAAACACTACAAATCTAGCCAGTTAGAGCGAGACATCCCCATGAAAACTCTTTTAAACTCTTGCGAGAGTTTTAAGGAAAGAGTAGAAAGTTTGTCACAAGCAGAAACCATCTCAAATAAATAAGGAGTCATTCATGACACAATTTGAAAAAAAGAAAAGAAATTCAATGATGGTTGTAGGTATCGAGCTTAGAACTTCAAATCACCCTGATGCGGGTCCTGTTGCAATCCCACAGCACTGGGAAAAGTTCTACAGGGAAAACGTTATGGAGAAAATCCCAAACAAATCCGCAAATGAAGTTGTCGCTCTATATTGCGATTATGAAGGAGATCATACAAACCCCTACTCACTTGTGATTGGCTGCCCTGTTTCATCAATAGACAGTATACCAGAGGGGATGGTCGCAAAGATTGTTCCTGAAACATCGTACGCAGTATTTGATGTTTCTGGAGAATTTCCAAAAAGTCTCGTTGAAACTTGGGGTAAAATCTGGGGAACAAAACTCGATAGAACCTTCTCTTATGACTTTGAGCTCTATGGGAGCGAATTTGGCACTACCCAAAAACTCGATGTCTACATCGCAGTGAAGTAGGATCCATTGATTTATAGCCTATAAAGACAGCCTAGAGCTGCCTTTATAGGCTTATTATTCAATCTCACCCATTATTAAACTTTAACACAACCTGCAATACCACAAACAAAATCTGTTATAATTCCAGCAAGATTAGTGCCGTTATCAAACGCATTCGATGCAATAAATTCACAGGCTTCAATACAAAAACCTTTTAGCTCTAAAGCTCCACAATAAGAGAGAGCAGGTGAAACAGCTCCCCCTATGGACGCTACGTTGTTCACTGCTGTTTGTGCTGCAGAAAATGCAGTATTCGTAACTTCAACAACTTTCTGAGTAGTTTTAAAGAGTGTTGTAGGATCTACTGAAGTCGCACCAGTAGGTATTTTAGCTAGATCATTAGATACAACTGCTACTGGCATATATTCCATCAACCTTCCTGCTAAAGCTGCTGGTCCTCCAAGGTAAACAGTTGCAACAGTAACCGCTACTACTACACCTACAACCGCAATTTTCGTCCCGCTTACCTGTCCAATACAAGGTACATGTACCATGATAAATCTCCTTTATAATTTTAAAAAAATGCGCAAAAGGTTTACTAAATCTTTATACATTTAATCAACATGAATATTAAAATATAGATTGAACTTAAGAAGCTCGAAGAGCTTCTAGATTTCTTTAGTAGAATATCTAAAACATATTTCTTGATCTTTGGAAGGCCCTAAGATTTTCCAACCAAGAAAAAGAGAGTCCCTTTGGATAGACATCTTTGCTACGTAGCAGTCTCTATTGCAGAGATGCGGTTCTTTTGTAGACAAAAGATTGGGTTCTGTTTCTATAAGCTCTACAAGAAATCTRGAAGAGTTTTTTTCATACCTCAAGTGATATACGAAAAGAGAAGAGTCTTTTAAAACAAACTGCACTCTATTTGTAAAAGAGATCTTTTCCTCTCCTTTTTCCCAAAACCCTCTTTCTAGAAGTACGATTTCATTAGGTTCATTTTTTTCTTTTAGAACAGATACTTCAGCAAAACCCAGGCAATCATGAGCCTTTAAATCCTTAACATGGATATGAAGATATGCTGCGTTTAGAAGCTTATCAAAACACTCTTTTGCAAAGGTTGTTGTTGTTCTCATAAAAGCCACGGATATCCCTACTTATTAATCAGAAACGGTATTATTATTAGAGCTTCATCTAATTAATATACCAAAAACCGCCTAAAAGGAGAACATCATGAGCAATTTCAAAAATAAACTTTTAATATTATCTACCTTTTTCTTGGCTGTATTTTCATATGGGCTTCTACGTGCAGAGATCATGGTGACAAAGGATATGCAAGATATTGAGCCTCATTTGAAAAAAGCTAAGGGGTCATTCATGACACAATTTGAAAAAAAGAAAAGAAACTCAATGATGGTTGTAGGTATCGAACTTAGAACTTCAAATAACCCTGATGTAGGTCCTGTTGAAATCTCACAGCACTGGGAAAAGTTCTACAGGGAAAACGTTATGGAGAAAATTCCAA
>NVUU01000084.1 GCA_002402025.1 Candidatus Aerophobota bacterium | reverse complement strand
TCGTCGTCGAGGTCGAAGACGATGGCGCAGGCGTTAATAGACAACGCGTCCTTGAGCAAGCACAAAGAGTGGGTCTGATAACGAATGAAGAAAAAGCCACGCTCTCTGAAGACATGATCCATCAACTCTTACGGGGGTTCCCAATACCGGACAAAAAGTCATAATAACCATAAAAAACCCAACAGGCACCTACACAAAAACCCTCCTTCCCTCAAAAAAAACAAAAGATAGGCTAAAGACAAAAAATAGAGAATATGAAGTATCATACATCGATGCAATCGATCCCGTTGTTTTTGTTAAAGCATGTGATTTTGGGTTATCTGCTGAAGAGTCTTATTTTGAACTTGATCAAAACAAAGAGCTTCTATCTGAGCTTGAAAACATCAGGCAAGAAGCTGCTCAAATATTTGATCTAGACGTTTCTGGATCCTTGCCTAAAGTTGTCATGGTAGGTAGCGCAAAAAACGCGACTCTTTCTGCCCGCATGCTAGCCCTTAAAAAGGTGCATAAAGCATTTGCAGTCTCTACATCTATCCCAACTGCTATCTGTGCAAAAATAAAAGGAACTGTTGTGAATGATGTCGCTATCAAAGATAGTGCCGAGGTATTTCTTGCACATCCAACAGGTGTTATGAAGATAGGAGTTAAAGCAAACCTTTCTACTGAAATTCCTGAGATCGATGAAGTTTCTGTTGAAAGAACAGCAAGAATCCTCATGAAAGGCCACACCTTTACGTAGCAGCTCCCCCATAGGATTTCATATAATCTTCAAAATCTTTCATAAAGGTACTTGTGGCAGGATCCTGTGCTTTTGCCCCCTCCCAAAGAAACGGAGAGCCAAGTTTTGAAGGATCTATTCCAGCATTTTTACATACCTGTTGATATACATCCGCCGCCGCCGCACCGCCTTGCAAATTTGAAGGAGGGACTACTTTTCCATTTGGGWCAGCATTTGTAGCCTTKGAATAATCAACCTGATCGTTAAAACCAATATGTACCTTAGATAAATCATCYGCTGGTATTGACGAGATCCAACTCTTTAAGGAAGTTGCGGAAAGGTAGTAATTACTTCCTGAGTATGCCATGATATTTAAACCTGTAAACATCTTGTCAAAGTTAGCTCCTAGAAAATCTTTAAGTTGACCTGTTGAGCTCGCATCTTGTCCTTCTACTGTAAGAGTACACTCTGGGTTCTGGTTGTCTCCACTTTTTAGATCGCTACGTAAATTTTGAATATATGTACTCATTCCAGGTTCCGCTACGAAATCATTAAGCGAGGCACCATGCTCAACATCAAAATCCACCCCTGTAAAACCAAACTCTTTTAATAGATTTCCATCGGTAGTTCCCTGTTGAGCTTGGTTTGAATTACCAATTGCCCACGGATTACCTTTTTCTGTAGCAATGCTTGACTCTCCTCCAAAAGCAACATCCACTTTCATGTTATAAGGTGAACCTTTTGCAAGGTCTGTAAAACGATTTAAAAAGAATTCATTTGGTGCACCCTGAACAACAGCGGGAGGCCCACCATCGACATTACCAAAAGTTTGCGAAATGGTATCTGGATCTGGCCATTTAGTCGATGTGTGAGTAGCGAGATTTTTCATTTCAGCAACCTGGTCAAAAGAAAGGATAAGTTTACTTCCGGGAGGTACTGATTTAAAAAGAGCATTCAGCGCATCATCTAACTGAGGCTGTTTGAACTGAGGAGGATTTGTGCTCATATCTAAGATAGGAGGGCTGCTATGTGCAATTTGATCATTAAAGTACGTGCCCATATCCAAATACACACCATTTCCTGTTGGCGCTGAACTCAAATACTTGCTCATTTTAGGAGGTTCTTTATTGAACATTTTATCAATTGAACCAAAATCAAATCCTTTGGATGAATCTACAGGATCTATACTACCCATACAAACCTTTAGGTTGTTTCTATAAGCTATATCAAATTCAAAATATTTTTACAATTTTGGGTCAGAAAGCATATTTATGTGAATCTTCCGCGAGTTTAAAAAGCTTTTTCATATTCCTTTGAAAGTGTTGTAGTAAAGACAATCGATATGATGCAAAGGCAATGAAGTAAGCTTTGAGAGCCTTGAGCAAAAATTAGACTTTCCACTTCCAGGAAGTCCAAAAACCATCACCCTTTGAAATTTATCCATCACAATCCTTTGGATAAAGAAAATCCCGCAATATAGCCTGTTGTCCAAGCATTTTGAAAGTTAAAGCCACCTGTAACCCCATCAATATCTAAAATTTCANCASWARAWKWWRRRYCWWKCGTAATTTTACTCTCCATAGTTTTGAAATTCACCTCTTTCAGATCAACTCCACCGCAGGTCACAAATTCAGACTTATTTGTTGTTTTTCCTCTCACATCAAAACTATCTGAGGTAAGCATATTCGCAAGCTTGTTAAAATCCTTCTGCGTGCAAGAAGAGAGTTTCGTTACATGTTTAATACAGAGCCTTGCTAGAAAAGCGCGGAAGAGACTCTTTGGCATCCCGCAGAGTGAGACATTTCCAATCGCTACAGTTGGGTTCTTCTTTTTTTCGAGTAGAAGCCTTTCTGCAACTTCCTGCTCTTTTATAGAAACCCAGTTCACTTTAAGCGCTATTTCATAATTCGCTTTAAAAAACTCTCTTGCGCAAAATGCTGAAAGTTTCAATGCAGCAGGGCCGCTAAATCCAAAGTGAGTGATCAATAAAGGCCCTCTTTGGCAAAATTTTCCTTTATTGATAGATACCGTTGCATTTGGCATGGAAAGCCCAGAAAGGTCCGCAAAAGCAAAATTTGGGATATTAAAAGTAAAAAGTGAAGGAACTAATTCTTTTACTTTGTGACCAAAGTTTCTTGCAAATTCATAACCCCCCTTTGAGGATCCTGTTGCCAAAACAACATACGCAGCATCTATTTGCTCATCTTTTGTGGTTAAGATAAAACCGTTATCCAAGAGAGCAATAGATTCTATCTTTGCTTGCCTCTCAATCCGAATACCAAGATCTTCTGCTTCTTTCATCAAACAATCAATGACCGTAGAAGAAGAATCCGTAATAGGGAACATACGCCCATCTGCTTCTGTTTTGAGCTCAACACCTCTTTTCCCAAACCAATGCACCACATCTCTTGGCTGAAATACATGAAAAGGGCCGAGAAGTTCCTTGGCACCTCTTGGATAATTTTTCACAAGCTCTTTAGGATCAAAGCAATTATGTGTAACATTGCAACGTCCTCCACCTGAAATACGCACTTTGGAAAGAAGCTTTGCAGATTTTTCTAAAATGGTGACATCTAGTTGGGGATTTTTTGCCTTTGCAATAATCGCTGTAAAAAAGCCGGCGGCACCGCCACCAATAATAACTACTTTCAATCGATTGCCTTCATTATCTTAATATTGGAATAGATTATAGATCAGAGGGTGGATTTAGAAAGAATAGCAAATACTGAGAGAGCAAGAAATTCATTATTTTATTTATTTTTAGAGACTTAASAAAGAAAAGACGAGTCGTTCCTTTAGAGGGAACGCTCGCCTTATATGGAAATCAATCTCAATCAATTACTTAACGTGCTTACTGATATGTCCAGCAAGTTTCATCATATCAACAGGCTTTGGACCAATAACTTTAGATAGTTTTTCATCAGGTACAATAAGTCTTCTGTTTTTGCTATCTTGAAGTTTATGTGACTYGATGTATGCCCAAAGCTTTTTCACAATCTCTGGACGTGAAATGTTTTTGTGTCCAACAATAGAACCAAGTGCTTCAGATACCGCATATTTCAATTTAGCAAGACCAGATTGTTTACCTGATTTTCTTTTTGTTTTTTTAGCTGTCTTTCTCTTTGCAGGAGCAGCTTTCTTTGCAGTCTTTCTTCTAGTAGTCTTTCTAGCAGTCTTTCTCTTTGCAGGAGCAGCTTTCTTTGCAGTTTTTCTTTTAGTTGCTGTCTTTCTTTTAACTGTAGTTTTTCTTTTAGTTGCTGTCYTTCTTTTAGCTGTAGTTTTTCTTTTAGCTGTAGTTTTTCTTTTAGTTGCTGTCTTTCTTTTAGTTGTAGTTTTTCTCTTAGTTGCTGCCTTTCTCTTTGCAGGAGCTTTTCTACTTGTTTTTCTTTTAACTGCCATAACGACCTTCTTCCTTGTTACAATAAAAATTTTTTTATTCTTTGTTATTTATCCCTTTCACTTTTATGAATTATTACTTTTCACAACTTAGTTCAAGTGTTTTTTTTAATTTTTTCACAAAAACATCACGAAGTTCTAATACTCAACCGCTTCTTTTCAAATGAAAATAGAAAGAAAACCACCCTTTCACAAAAGCGAGAAGGCAGTTTTTGAAATTACTCAATTCGGTTTAAGGCAGTAAAAATTAATCTGAAATTTTTTTTCTTTTTTTTAGAATTTTTTCAATAAATGGGGATTTATTTTTTTGATATTCTTCTCTAACAGATGAAATCYGCTTGATTTTTTCATACTCTTCTACTTCATTTGGATGTTTTTTTAWGTAATCCCTAAAAAAAACAAGAGTTTGAAACTCTTCACTGTTCTTTTGCGTTAAATGAAGTTGATACATTTGCAAATTTCCTGATGGATCTTTAGCACTATATTTAAAATAGAGCCTTTCATCTGTGCTGTATTCCTTTCTTAAAACGTAGTCCATCTTTTGAAGATCTTTTGTCACAGTCTCCATAACATCCTYATCTACGCCAACAAGAACATCTATGATTCCTTTACYTCCTATCCCCCTAACAGAAATACTTCCTATATGCTCAATATCATCAATAAAGGCGCAACGAGAAAGGATCCTTCCCTTTTCAATTTCAAAAAGTGTGGGGTATTTCGGGCTATAAGGTTTATAGGCGTATTTATTCATTTTGGAATTCCTTAACTACTACATTGAATCCTGAAAATAGAAAGACAGTGTATATGATAAAAGAGATTTCCACCATCTTCTTAAAAATATCAATCACGCTACCCCTTGTTTAATATATTATATGAATAAAGGAGAAACTTTATGAAAAGGACTTCCGTATCAGAAAAACTTCTTATTGAAGAGGTTACGAATATAACGTCACAGTTATTTCATTCCAGCAGAGGCCTATCGATTGGATCACTTATCAAATCAATTCGAGTACAACTCGGAATGTCTCAAAGAGTTCTAGCTAGCAGGTCCAGGGTTCCCCAACCTGCGATTTCTCGCATAGAACAGGGAAAAAGCGACATAAATCTTTCTACATTACAAAAAATTCTGAGTGGAATTTCTTGTGAACTTGTTATAGCACCATTTATGCCTGAATCCATTGATTGTATTAGAAAAAGACAGGCTAGAAAAATAGCCAAAAAACAAGTTGGATATTTAAAAGGCACTATGAATTTAGAAGATCAACAGCTTGATAAGAGGTTTACAGAAGAACTTGTAAAAGAAGAAGAAAAACGCTTATTGCATGGATCAGGTTCAATATTATGGGAAAGTTAAAATCAAAGAACTGGGGGCGGGCGGACTCGAACCGCCAAAGACCGAAGTCGAGRGATTTACAGTCATTCACGGCAGATAATCTAAGACAGACTATGCAACACACCGACTTAATCATAAACAACTTAGATTCTATCTTTCTATCTCAGAGAGTCCCCAGAAAAGAGGGGCTCAAGTGGGCGGGACAGGCGCAAAATAGCATGCTCGAAGACGGGCACGATAGAGCCGAAATTGAAGACATGAAAACAGAAGCCATGGAAAAAGCTGAACACCAAATAGAACTTAGAATGATGAGAAAATATGAACAATAGATTGGATGTGTAGCTATTATACTTTCGAGGTAGCAATCTTAATAAGCTCCCTCGGATATTTGCTTTCTATCAAGTTTTTCTTAGGGAATTTTTTAACACCACCGAGTGAATGAAAATATTTGACAAAGGTCGTATTTTTGGATATAGGGTACGATTAAGTGATAGAAGTGCACCCACCCCGAGCAGTTCGATATTAATCCAATACAGGGTACCTATTCTTGTACATTCTAGCCCTTAATCAGACTGTGTTTTCCAGGGTGCCAGAAGCACCGATTACCAGAAATGTAGGTGGAGAATGACTGAAACAACAAAAAAGATGAAAGCCATTGTGATCGAAGAATTCGGTGGTTTCGATGTCCTCAAATACGAAGAGATCGATATCCCAAAACCACAGGTCGGACACGTCTTGGTTAAGGTGCTGGCCGCTGGCGTCAATCGTTTTGATCACTATATCCGCGAGGGAACGGTCATATCTGAACTCTCTTTCCCCCATATTCTAGGCTCTGATGCTGCGGGAGAGGTGGCGGAATTAGGTGAAGGCGTTACCGGATTTGAAATCGGTGAAAGAATCCTTGTGGCACCAGGATATCCTCAAAAAGAAGACGAAATTAATGTTCGGCCAACCATTTCTGCACCAAGCTTTGCCCTGCCAGGATTACACGTATCAGGCACTTACGCACAATACATGGAAGTGCCAGCATATGCTGTTATCAAAGATAATACAGGACTACAGCCCGAAGAAGTGGCTACGCTTCCTGTTGTTTTAGCAACGGCGGTACATGCTCTTAAACAAATCGGAGAAGTAAAGGCTGGAGATAAGGTCCTAATCCATTCGGGTGCTTCCGGTTCAGGAAGTATGCAGATCCAAGTGGCAAAGGCCATTGGTGCAGATGTCGCCACGACTGTTCGTAGCGATGCCAAGAGTGAAGTTGCTAGGAAGGCAGGAGCTGATTTAGTTATCAATACGAGTAATGAAGATTTGGTTGAACGTGTAAAGCAGTGGTCTGGGGGTCAGGGTGCAGATGTCATCATCGATAACTTGGCAGGAGATGTTTTGGCCAAAAGTATTGAAGCTGCAAGGCCGATGGGAATAATTGTTGCCTTTGGTTTTGCTGCTGGGCCTGAAGTTAAATTTGACATTCGGTCTCTTTTCTTTACTCAGAAAGAGGTGCGAGGTTCAATGGCGAGCGACACTGAAGACCTTGAATTCGGCCTCGAACTTGTCCGTCAAGGCAAAATTAAGGCTGTGATTGACTGCATACTTCCTTTAAGCCAAGCCAGAGAAGCTCACCGCTTGATTGCAAATAACGAAGTAGCCGGCAATATAGTCCTGTTACCTTGGGCAAATTAATTCGAATAGGGGAGATTTACCATCGTCTTATGCAACAAAGCCCATAGCTTCCAAAACATGAAAGCTTGCTTTCATTTGAGACATGAGAATCTAATTAATTTTTTTAAAAACCTTCTCTCTAAAATAGCCTCGGAAGAATAGAACCCATGCTTTGTATTTGCAGTCTTTATTTTTTCTTTTCCTTCAGCCGGTCGCAAAATTCGACCAATGGTTTGCAGGAGTTTCGCTTCACTTGAAATAGGAGTAGCAAGGATTAGAGTTTCCCAACGGGCTACATCAAAAATGAAGAGGTTAAGCAGTCAGAGAAGAATAAGATAGAGACATTTTTAGGCCTTTTAGTTGATCCGAAAAACGAATTTCCCACTGACAGATGGGAAGTCGTGCGATCTTCCCTTGATGGGCTTCTTTCTCTGTTGCGCGGGCTCGGATCGATAGATCCCAACATCGGAGACTCATCGGAWGCGATGTTGCAGCTTTTAAATACGGCTGAAGAATGAATTGAAGAGAATAATGTACAGCTTAACAAGAAGTTTTTTTGCTAATGAAGCCTCAGCAGGTATGACTCCATCGTGCATTATGCTATTAGAACTACCTCTAATATCCGTATAATCTGTTACGTTAGCTGTTTGCATGATAATCTCTAGCATTCTTAGACTTTTTAACGACTCAATAGAATCTATATTCCAGCCGATTAATCTCACTAAAAATCCAAGAAATCTGTTCTTTAAATGTGATGCTAGTGTACTAACATCAGAAAAAATCAATTACACAGATTTTGTTAGCAACTACTTTATTAATTCCAGGGATAAGCTTTGCAGCTGAACAAACCAAAGAAGTGCGCATCCAATACTCGAAGGAAGAAAGTAAATCCATGGAGAAATGGAAAAAGAAAACCATGAATCAGATGCTTACAGATGCTAATAAAGGAGATTCAGCAGCGTTATACATGATAGGAGGCTGTTATCTCTATGGGCTAAATGAGATGCCTATCAATGTTAAAATCGCAAATCAATACTTTGGAGCGTCAGCATTGCTAGGTTTTGGACCAGCAGTTGACCAGATAAAGTTCAAAAATTTGGAAGAAGTGCATAACCCTTTCATGATGATTGTATATACCAACCTTTTAGCGTCCTTGGGACATCGAGAATTTACATTTATATATCATGAGCTAAGGGGAAATGCTCTTCAAAAATTTGGACTTCCTATCGTAGAAGAAATTGAGCGACTTGCCTTAAATAAAAAAGTAGAAATCTATAGCTATCAGGAAGAAATGAAGAAAGCTAARGATAAGGCCAAGTATATATCTAGTCTAATAAATGGACGTTCTATCGAATCAGAAGACAAAAAGTACGGCAAAGATTATTGGTTTGCTATTTTTGAGGCGAACAACCCATCTCTCCTCTCGCAGAAATCTTAGCGCTACTTGTCATTTCAGAATGTGCCATGAGTGTGCCACAGACAGTTCAGATCGAGGGACTTTCGGCACAATTATTGTTAGATTTCTCTAGATGATTGGGGGCGGGCGGACTCGAACCGCCGAAGACCSANAGWMGWRARMTTYWCNARTSKMTTGCWRTYKCMRYTNTSCKRYANMMSSWAAWATNRRSRRWRRWWWKCTKKWGWMWKGMYNTTGWACNYYTCWANNMCGTYCGNAWTRYAANTMGRKTRSTNMTRCMWAYWGWKSTAMTNMARCAMMATNWWTGWTNNRYTWCTTATAGCAAAGCTTGTCTTTGTGTACAAGCAACTTATTTATACTAATTCACATCTAACTTGATATGGACCGAGAAACTTTATTTGCAATTGAAGAGGTCTCTTTATTTTTTTCAGACTTCACATTATTTTGGAAAAGTGATTGCAACTTCGATGTAGAATTCGAAGCTGGTGTTAGTATTGAAGCACTCTGAATCTTCGGCTGCTTTGGTACCCCTCCGCAACACTTCTTGACAAATCATATCCACCAATGGATAATCCTGACAAAGTAATAAGCCTTGCTGGCGATAGGTCGGGAAATTCATATCACCT
>NVUU01000083.1 GCA_002402025.1 Candidatus Aerophobota bacterium | reverse complement strand
AACAACTATGTTACTGCTCAGGTGAAAAAGCCGAGAATGCATTTGCATCATCATGAGGCAGTTGCGAGCTAGAAATTACAGTCTAGTTAGAGATTTTTTTTCCTCTAAGATTATTGAACTCGAAGTTATTATAAATTTGATTGGGATTACTCGCTGAAACAGCAGGCTTCAATTTTTCAGCAAGATTTGGAATTTGTATGGGATGATGGGACAGCCTTGCAGCTGTAGCAGCCTGCTTTTTTTTGAAAGGACGCAACACTCATAGAACACCTCTACTTAAGATCAACGAAGGAGGTGAGCTATTCTTCCTTAGGAGTTAACCCAAGAAAAACAAGTGAAAAGAATTCCTTTGCAGCTAATGAGCATATTAAAGAATCAACTATTTCGTTATAATGAGGATAGTGAATCCTCTTGTATCTAATAGGTGCAGGGGATTACACTACTGGATGATTATTTTAACCTGTTGATTGTTAAGGATGAAACAAGCTTACGTTCTTCCCAATATCATAACGGCCTTTGGACTCTCATGCGGCTTGTTCGTTGTTTTCAAAGTAAACTTAAAAGCTCCTGGAATAGGGGTTTATGAGCTGCTTTTATCTTCCACGATTCTGATTTTGATCGCGGCACTTGCTGATGTTCTCGATGGAGCTATTGCAAGAGTTGTGAAGGGAGAGAGTGATTTTGGAATCATCTTTGATTCGCTTGCTGACACGGTATCTTTTGGGGTTGCACCTTCTGTATTGCTACTTAAAAGTTTAGCCTTAGAGCAAGGAACTTGGCTTTCATTTTTTGCATTTATAGCTGCTATGATTTATTCGATCTGTGGGATACTGAGACTTGTGCGCTTTAATGTAAAAGCTGCTCAAAATAAAGGAGATGAGCTTGCTGCAAAAGCACAAAAGAGAAGTTTTACAGGGCTTCCGATTCCAGGAGGTGCTGTTTGTGCCATCTCATTAAATCTCTTTTTAAACTCTCCTATTATGGCTGAGTGGATCCCTAATTTTAATCCTCTTATAAAAACGATTATCCTATGTGTCGGTACGCTTCTTGTGGGTCTTATGATGATAAGTAGATGTAGATTCTTTAGTTTAAAGGCGCTTCGGTTTAGAGGGGATTCATTTTACCTGCTTTTTGCAACGGTTATCATCGCGATTTTTGTTCTTTATGGGATCATCCATAGATTTTCACTCGTTCTATTTGCCATTTCCTGGGGCTATTTGCTTCTTGGGTGTGTTTTGACACTCATAAAGATCACGACTGGGAAAAAGTCTAAAACACTGAGAGACTTTGACCCGAACTCTGATGAGTTCGAGTAAATATATCTCTGCATAAGAAATTTCCCATTTGCTAGGATAGCGCTTGTCCAAGGAGTCTCCTTATGCTTTACATTCTCTCTTTTCTTACATTGATACTTTTTTCTGTATGCTTTCTATTTTATAAGAAGGTTGAATCTGCGAGGTTTCAAAAAGAAAAGCTTTCTCTTGAGCTTAAAGAAAAAGAAGAAAAGCTCTTTACTCTGAGTCTTGAGATGACAAGGATCAAAACCATTGCAGAAGGAGAGAAAAAATCTGCAGATGAAAAGTTGAAACTTCTTGAGAATGCAAAAGAAAAATTAACAGACACGTTTAAAGCGCTTTCATCAGAAACTCTAGCGAAGAATAACTCTAGCTTTTTGCAGCTTGCAAAAGAGTCTTTTGAAAAGCATTTTGAAAAAAGCGAGAGTAGTCTTGATAAAAAGCATCACATCTTAAAAGAGCTTTTTAATCCTGTGAAAGAATCCATGACAAAACTTGATATGGGGATGAAAGAGATAGAGAAAGACCGTAAGAGTGATCAAGCAACTCTTAAGGAACAGATCAAACATATGATGGAAACAGAAACGGCTCTTAAAGAAGAAACAAGAACTCTTGTGAATGCTTTGAAAGCGCCTCATGTAAGAGGGAGATGGGGAGAGCTGCAACTCAGAAGGGTTGTGGAGCTTAGCGGCATGGTGAACCACTGTGACTTTGTTGAACAAAAGCAATCTGATCACGAAGAGAGTTTGCATAGACCTGATATGGTGATTCAGCTTCCTGGCAATAAACAAATCATAGTGGATGCAAAAACGCCTTTTGAGGCGTTCTATGCAGCGCAGGCTACAAAAGACGATGCTGAAAGACTAACAAAGCTCAAGTTGCATGCAAAACATATACGTAAGCATATCATTGATCTTGGAAGAAAAGCTTATTTTGAGAGCTTTGATAATGTACCAGAGTTAGTGGTGCTTTTCTTGCCATCGGAGGGTTTTTTCTCAGCAGCTCTTGAGCAAGATCCTTCTTTAATAGAGATAGGTGTGGATCAAAAAGTTATTTTGGCAACGCCGATCACACTCATCGGATTGCTTCGCGCTATTTCTTATGGCTGGAAGCAGGAAAAGATTTCTCTTCATGCAAAAGACATCCATACTCTTGGCAAAGAGCTTTATAAAAGGATCTGTGACATGCAGTCGCATATCACAAAGCTTGGAAAAAATCTTACATCTAGTGTGGACTCCTATAACAAGATGCTGGGCTCTCTTGAGAGCCGCGTACTTGTGTCAGCAAGAAAGTTTGAGAGACTTGGTGTATCACTTGATGATGAAGCACTTGATCCTTCAAAATTCGTAGAACATGCAGTAAAGCCTCTTACATCACCTGAGTTGATAGAAGGGTGAAGATCCCCATTAGCTTTACGTTCCATCCCTAAAAGGTAGCGACTTTAATGCCATAATTGGTGTTTAGACAACGAGTAATTAGGTCTAACAACGTATGTTTCTCTAACATTGGCAACCTTAGGTTTTTAGAAGAATAAAAGCATTGTCTTCCACGGCTTTTGACCAATAGACCTACAATGCGGTCATATTTCTTAATTCATCACTGTTATCGCAGATTTCACTGGAATATAGCATGTAAAAGAAGAAGCTAAAAGTAATCATTACTGCAGTTTCGTCCAGTCTAATGCGTAAATGGGTTAGGAACACTTGAATTTCAAGAGTGGATTTCTTGAATGTATTTCACTGAAAACAAAAAGCTTCACTCATAAAAGTGAAGTCCTATAATTGATTGGAGGTGGTTGGACGCGTTCAGAACTTTATTTTTAACTGGGCAAAATTTAAAGTTCTTAATAATAYCTTTTCTATAAAACCCTTATCAAAATCAAAGGTAGATTAAATGGAAAACGGAGAGATCATTCTCTATACCGCGCAAGATGGCAGCACGACTATTGAATTACGCGCTGATAAGGGGACTGTTTGGCTTACCCAAGCAGAAATAGCCACTCTTTTTCAAACAACCAAACAAAATATAAGCTTGCATATTAAGAACATCCTCTTGGAAAAAGAGCTCCCGGATCCAGTTGTCAAGGATAACTTGACAACTGCTAGTGATGGTAAATGCTATAGAACTAAGATTTACAATCTCAGTATGATTCTTGCTATTGGATATAGGGTTGAATCCCTTCGTGGCACTCAATTTCGCAGGTGGGCAACAATTCATTTACAGGAATATCTTGTGAAAGGATTTGTGATGGCTGATGCTCGCCTAAAGGATAGCGGAGACTGGGATTATTTCGATGAGTTACTCGAACGAATCAGAGAGATCAGGGCTTCTGAGAAACGATTTTATCAGAAGGTTAGGGATATTTATTCCACGGCTGCTGATTATGATCCAAGGAGTGATCAAGCTCAATTTTTTTTCAAAAAGGTTCAAAATAAAATGCTTTGGGCAACGACCCATCATACCGCTGCGGAGCTGATTGTGCAGCGTACCAACTCCGAATTACCCAACATGGGGCTTAAGAGTTGGAAGGGGAGCAGAGTAAGACAGCAAGATGTAGCAATAGCCAAAAATTACCTTGACCAATTTGAAATTGATGAGTTAAATCGAATTGTTATCATGTATCTCGACTATGCTGAGGATCAAGCCAAGCGCCGTAATATTCTGGTTATGGCTGAATGGGAACAAAAGTTAGATGCCTTTCTTGCCTTCAATGAGAGGGATATTCTCGCTCATGCAGGTAGGGTTTCAGCTAAGGTTGCCGAAAAACTGGCGATTGAATGTTACAATAAGTTTGATAAGAAGCGGCGATTAGAAGAAAAAAAAGTCGCCGATGCAGAAGACATTGCTTTTCTAGAAGAGTTTCATGCCAAGACTGAGTTGCGAGAAGTCACCCCTGTGGAAAAATAGCTTTAGGGGCTGTTTAATAATCCATTCTCACATTAAAACCCGTATCATCTCCTGAGAACATTGGTCTTGAGCTTGTCCCAAGGGTTTGCTTGCTGCTAATTAGGCCCTTAATGCTCTGATTATAGTCATGTAACTTGGCATCTAGTTTCTTCATTGTCTAGGCCCCTTCTCGATTGCGAGGCTTTAACATTCCTACTTTGGCAAGAGATGTGTTTGGCATACATGTTTCTTGTTCCATGCTATAAATTATGTGATGTAAAAAAAGAAATGATCCACTTAAGTAGCTTGTTAAAAACTATTTAGTGGACCATGTGGTAACTTGTTACGTAGTAATGTTATTACTCTGCATCTAGGACGTAGTATGCAGGGAAAGCAAAACTGTTGTTTGGTCTTTGGCTTGCTACGAGATTTACGCGCTTTCCAAGAAGACTCTGCAGGTTTACATGTGTGCTGTAAACATAAGCGATAGGAATATCACGTTCTTTTACAACAAAATCACCAGGTTTATTTTTTACAGGGTCAGAGTACGCTTCAAGTATGCCTGAGATAGTGACAGACTTAAGCATCTCATCTGTGTAAAAATCATCCATTGTTTTTGCTCTGTGCATAGCGGCCCATGAGAGGTAGAGAGATTCTTCTAGGGGCTCCCAAATTTTCATGCGGTCAGTTAGGTATGCAGTGTTTGCAAGCCTTCCATCTGTGTCACCAAGATTGATTGTTTCTTCGGTGATGTTTGAGGAAGCAACTTGTGAAGCTTTCTTTTCTAGGTATGCGATTTTCTTATGTAGATATTGCTCGTTAAAGCTAACAAGAAGATCTTTTGCCTTTGTCACAAATTCTGGAAAATCTTTGTACTCAGTGATTACGTTTTGATAACACTTAATGATACGGTCTCTGCTAACTTCTTCGAAAGGTTTATGCATTTCTGCTTGAGTTAGAAGTTGTGTAGACTCGATCAGCTGATTTGCTGTTGCTATTCTTCTATCAGTAAGAGCTTTTAGTCCAGAGTCACCCGCGTATTCGATGAACTCTTTTGCGACAAAGAACTTCGTTCCTGTAGGAGGCTCGATCTCGAGCCATTTAGTGTTTGTCTCGCAGATCCTTCCATCGATCCTTTTCCCTGTGCTTAGGTGATTGATGATAGGTGCTTCAAGATCTGGGGAAAGGCGCACGTTTACGCGGTTTCCTTCGATAACATTATCAAGAACAAAGCTTCTAAAGATATATGCTTTGATATCATTCGTAGGTTCTACCGCATAAAAATCTTCCTTCTCATCTATTACAACAAGAAGTTCGTGTTTAGAAAGTTCTTTGATAATATTGCTTTCTAAATCCGCATGTGTACGAAGTCTAACATTTGCTCCAAGTACTCTTCCTGTGAACTTCTTATAAGATGAAGATGACTTTTCCACTTTTGCATTTGCAAAAGATGGAACTACTGCCAATGAAAAAGCTGATAAGGAAACAGCAACAAGAGCCTTTTTATAAATGGAAAAAGCTTTTGACATGATTTAAACTCCTCTTAATGCCAATAATAACTAACTTTACGTACGCAAAACCACCAAGGTTAAGCGAACGCGTTTTATGTGCCATTCTAGGAAGTTTCTTGATTTAACACCAAGGTTTTTTCATGAAATTGTAAAGAGAAAAGAAAATAAAAAAATCATAGATAAAAAGCGTAATTCTAAAGAGGCAGCTAAAGAGTTTCTTTAGCTATTCAGAACTGCTTTTAGATGTTCACAATTTTTATGACCACAAGTGCAGCCGAGGTTTTTTCCGAGAAACACTTGATATGTTTCCGTATTATCAAGAGGGTTTGTGATGATATAAAGATCTTGGCCCATTTGTTTGATATCCCATTCTTTGAAAGAAAGTTCTTCGTCAGAAACTTCTTCATCAGGATTAAAAAGCTCTTTTGGAGCTTCTTTTTTTTCGTCGCCATGAAGAGCTCTTGAGACTTGGCAAAAAGGACAATTACAATGAGGTTCTGCTTTTGGCATGTTTTCTAGTTGTTTATCGAGCCCGATTGCTTTCCCAACTGTTGTAATCTTTTCGATCATATCATCTGGAAGATCGGGGGAATTTGCTTGTTCTTGATTGTGATGCATGAAGTCACCAAGGTTACCAAGACCTCCAAGATCACCCATTTTAAAAGGCATTCCAAAAGTAACGCTATTTTCACCAGCAATGGCAAAAGGATTTTGGAGTGGAGTTTTTTGAGTTACATTCTGTTTCTGTTTGCTTTCAACAGAAGATTCTTCACCCTGATCGAGGAATTTTGTGTGTGCTTCGAAGACTTCTTTTAGTGCAGTTTCTGATAGAGCTGGAACCTCGATGATCGATTCATTTTCGAGTGTAACTACAAGGACCTTTCCGCCGCTTTCTTCTTGAATATGCAAAGAAGCGACATTTTTCCATGAAGTAGATATATGGGGAGGGATGCTGAGAACTTTTCGATTTATCTTCATAATGGACCTTGGGTGGGCATTTTGTGATATTTATACCATTTTCTTGTTTTAATTATACCGCGGATTTCACACGTCAGTCAAGAAATTTAGCACTTATATAAAGTAACTGCCGAAAATACGACTCAAGTTGTTGATAGTAAGTTGCATAAGGGTTTTTCTTGCGAGATTGTTCGGGAAGGTTTTATAAGGGTCTGATAGTAAATCTTTTAAAAAAATCTTCTCAAACATACAAGAAAATGATGGAGATTAAGAAATGGAACTTTTAAAAAGAGTTTAATAGGCAATATAACTCCTGCCTATGTTCGTAATAAAGACACCTTACTAAGGTATATAATGTCCCATAAAACATACGTTCTAGATACAAGTGTCCTTCTTTCAGATGCAACCTGCATTAAAAATTTCACAGGAAATCATGTTGTTATTCCTATGTATGCTCTAGAAGAGCTAGATAGGATGAAAAGATTTACTGATGAACTTGGAAAGAATGCAAGAGCTGTTTTGCGCTATATTGATAGTGTGAAAACAGCAGAGTTCGAAAGTGGTATCAAAATCGAGAACGATGTGACGCTTAAGGTGTTTGTAGAGACAAAAAATGGAGGAAAAAACGGCTTTCCTCTTTCTCTTGATAAGCCATCAAACAGGATCCTATATTCTGCTTATCTTTTGAAAGAAAAAGGGGACGATGTTGTGATTGTCTCAAGAGATTCTCTTTTACGTATTCGAGCAGAAGCAATAGGTATTGTTGCAGAAGATTATAAGTACCTAAGAGACTCTTTTGAAAATCTATATCCAGGACTTCGCAAAGTAACTGCTAATAAAAAGCATATCGATCAGTTTTATACAGGTGGTGAACTTGATATTGAATTCAAGGATTTTCACCCAAATGAATATTGCCTACTTAAAACTTCTGATAGCGAAGTTTTAGGGAAATACAACAAAAAGAAAAAAACCTTAGAACCTCTTATCAAAACAAGTAAAGACATATGGGGAATCAAACCCTTGAACAGGCAGCAAGAGTGCGCTGTAGACCTTTTACTTCGCGATGAGATAAAACTTGTGACTTTTGTAGGACAAGCAGGTACTGGGAAAACTCTTCTTGCTTTGGCGTGTGGTCTTAAAAAAGTTTTCGATGAAAATGTGTATAGTCGCATACTTATTAGTAGACCGATTATGCCTCTTGGTAAGGACATTGGGTATCTACCAGGAACGAAAGAAGAAAAACTCTATCATTGGATGCAGCCGATCTTTGATAACTTGGAATTCCTTTGTGAAACAAMWWRMKKWKWWRGAAAWSRAKCMGAGACAAAAAATTACATTATGGAAAGCAACAAGATAGAGATGGAAGCCGTGACCTACATTAGAGGTCGTACACTTCCTAAGATGTACATCATTATCGATGAGGCACAAAATCTGACGCCTCACGAAGTTAAGACGATCATTTCAAGAGCCGGTAAGGGGACAAAAGTGATTCTTGCTGGGGATCCAACTCAGATAGACAACCCCTATCTTGATAAGGACTCGAATGGTCTGACCTATATCATCAGCAAGTTCAAGAATCAGAAGATCTTTGGCCATATGACCTTTGAGACGACAGAAAGATCTCTATTGGCAGCAAAAGCAGCAGAGCTTCTCTAGTCAAGCACCTTATGTTTAATGTTTTAGTAGGGTCTTCTCTTAAAAGACCTCTTGAAATTAATCCGCTTATTGTATAGAATCATTATTTTAATATGTAAAAGCGCTCAATATGGTCCGTAATATCTTCAGGAAAATCAAGGAATCTCTTGTGAGCGCCCCTATATTTTCTGTTGTCGTCCTGGCATCAGGGATTACTATGGCTATGGGTGGTGGCACAGGTCTTGTGATTGGTCTTGTAGTTCTTTCAGTGTACTTTATTTTCATCCTCGGATTGGATGTTTTTAGTAAAAGAGCTTCATAAGGATCCTGGTCTTCATCTCTATAATTGTTTTAATTCACTAAATTCCTGATATTTTAAGTTTTTTCTCCTCTGTATGCTTGACCTTTACATAACGCGAGAATTAACTTTTTAAGTTAATAATTATGAAAATAAAGTATCAAAAGAAAAAGTCCAGAAGCTAGCACGATACAATGAATCACACGTTTGAGCTACTTGTGATTTAGTTTGATTGATGTGTCTTCTAGATATCGATGATCATAGCAGGGGCTAGGAATATCGCGATGTATAGAATGGTAAGATTGGAATATACTCCAGCAAAAAAAAGACGGCAACAGTTGTAAATTTTATGCCAGATCCTCCAGTTAGAAGAAGTTTAACTGAGCTATGCATGTGCTACGAACCTCCCTTCGAAGACTGTCACAGCTTCTCCTGTGAGAAGTACTCTTTTTCCTTTTAGATTTACGTGTATGGTGCCACCGCGCTTTGATGCTTGGTGGGCGAGCATTTCTGTTTTGTTTAGCTTCTTGCTCCAGTATGGTGCGAGGATGCAGTGAGAAAATCCTGTCACAGGATCTTCATTGATTCCGTGTTTT
>NVUU01000082.1 GCA_002402025.1 Candidatus Aerophobota bacterium | reverse complement strand
TGAGAAATTGATTCCATTAGCAATTCACCGTATTCAGAATAACGAAGAAATTCCCATTTATGGGAAAGGGGAAAACATTAGAGATTGGCTTTTTGTAGAAGATCATGCAAAAGCTGTACGTTTGATCCTAGAGAAAGGAAAGCCATCAGAGGTATATAACATTGCAAGCTCGCAAGAGATCAGTAACCTCGGTCTTGTCAAACTTATCATTAAGCTTTTTGCAAGAAAAACAAATAGCAGCATTGAAGAGCTCGAGTCAAAAATCACTTTTGTAGAAGATAGACCAGGACATGATTACCGCTACTCCATGAATACAAACAAAATCGCAGATGAGGTGGGTTTTGTACCGAAGTACGCTCTCCAAGAAGGCCTTTCTGAAACGGTATCTTGGTATCTTGAAAATACAGGCTGGTTAAAAAATGTTCTAAACGAAGAATATAACACGTGGGTAAAATCGCAATATGAGGCGTGCAAATAGCTGTGTATAAGAATAAGAAGATTGCTTGCATCATTCCTGCAAGACTTGGTTCCTCAAGGTTCAAAGAAAWRSTGMTANNMRGCNATCTTGGCAAAAAGCCTATTTTGCAGTGGATCTATGAATCAGCAAAAGAATCAAAGCTGTTTGATCATATTATTTTTGCAGTAGATGCTAAACAAACAAAAGAGCTTGTAGAGTCTTTTGGGGGCAAAGCCCTTATGACAAGTGTAAGCTGTTTAACAGGGACAGATCGTCTTATAGAGGTTAAGAACACATATAATATAGAAGCGGATGTTTTTGTTAACTGGCAGGCTGATGAGCCTTTTATAAAAAAACCTCTTCTTCTTGATCTTCTGCAGTCTATTGATACAGGTGCTGATGTTTGGACACTAAAAAAAGAGATCAAAGATCTTTCAACGCTTGAAGACCCAGCTGTTGTTAAGGTTGTGACAGGAAGCTTTGATAGAGCTCTTTATTTCTCGCGCCATAGCATCCCTTACRTGCAGAATGAAGTGGATCTTCCCATCTACAAACATCTTGGTATCTATGCCTATACATCGGATGCTTTAGATCGAATCCAAAGTTTAGAGCCATGCGAGCTTGAAAAAGCGGAAAGTCTTGAGCAGCTCCGCTTTTTATACCATGGTCTAAAGATCACGGTACACACAACAGAGCATGAGAGTTTGGGTATTGATCTTGAAGAGCATCTTCAGCTAGCTGAAAGAGTTCTTCTTGAACAAGATGTTACTCTTGCTTGATGGAACAGTTGTAAACTAGAAAGAGAAGAAATATTCTTAGCAATCTCAGAAGCTTTTTTACAGACAAGAGAATAGGTAGGAAGTTCAACATTATATCCCAAAAAAGGAAAAATTGATTTCGCAAATCCTTCGAGAAACAGGTAGGTAAGTCGGTAATGAACCTTTGTTAGAAGTAAAATTTAGTGAAGAGAGTAGGGCGACCTCGTCCTACTCTCTTCCTTTTAACCCTAGATGAATTTAAGGCTTTAGGGTCGATAAGAAAAGTAATGCTTCCTCTATTTATAAGATCTTGATTGTAACTGTGACCAGTTACGTTTGTAGCTTATGGCAAGTTCCTTTTGTTTTGGACGAGGAAGAGCTTTCCTGTTTATTTAGATTAGCTCAATCAAAGTTTTAATTACTCCTTTTTTATTTTCGTTTCTCTAGCGATTTATTCAACAAAGCCATCAGAAGCTGAAAAATAAATTTAATCGCAAAAAAAGAGATAAATATAAGTAAAATATCATTCGTACATGTTATAATCTTCCGGAAATTGATATTAATTAATAACAAATTGGAACATTTTTTGTTTATTACGAGTGAAAATAAACTGTCCTATACACACGTACCTGGTTGTATGCCAGCGAGTGCAGAAAATATAGGGGGACCTCTTTCAGACCTTTTGAATAATAATCAAATTCAAGTTATTGTAAAATTGGCAGAAACGCATATAGAAGGGTCTGAAGAACCTGCTGCTGCTGCTGCCTCTGCTGCTGCTGCCTCTGATGCTGTCTACGAGAGCTTTTACAACAGGATCCGTAGTTATAACTCAGAAAAACAGACCGTAATAGAAAAATTTCAACTTTACTGCGATGCTCATAAGGATTCTTTTCTTAACCAAGTATGCATGGAAGGTTTAAAAAAATTAACTATAGATCAGATCCCTGAAGCATCAGGAGATCCTGACGCTTTAGATCATAAAAGAATCATTCAAAACCTCAAGAAAACATCTAAGCAATTTGAAGATCTAAAGAGTGTTCTTAAAAAATATTTTCCAAAAGAAATCTCAGAGATCAGTGCTGGCCAACCCACTCCCCACCCCGAAACACTAGAAGAAAAATTTGAACAAGAATTAAAAGAGTCATACGGGATATTTTTTGATGCTGTATTAAGTATTGAGTCTATTGCCCAAAATTTGGGCCTCCCTGATTACAATAAGGCTAAACTTACTCAAAATGAGTACTTAGGAAAAGTAATTGGTTTATTTAATGATCCTTCAAAGCATGAAGTTTTACAGTCAATTACAACTTTAAATATTGGGAGCAAAGGCATCTCCGTACTACCATATGAAATCGGAAAATTCACTGCTCTTAGGGGATTTTATTCAAACAACAACCTGCTTAAGGAACTGCCAGCCGTATTCAAAAACCTTRATAATCTTATAGCTCTTGGATTAGACAACAACCGCTTTAAGGAACTGCCAGTTGTACTCAAAAAACTCAGAACTCTTAAGGGACTTTATTTAAAGCACAACCAGATTACGAAACTGCCAGATGAACTCGGAAACCTTACTGATCTTATAATGTTTTATTTAGACAACAACCAGCTTAAGGAACTGCCAGACGTATTCGGAAAATTCAAAGCTCTTAAAAAGCTTGGATTAAGCAATAACAAACTAACATCATTTCCTGTTTGCCTTTTTTTACTTTCAAAAGACTGTTCTATCGAACTAAATGGCCTTGATTTACGAGAGATGGTAAATACATCATTTTTAAAACATATTCCAGAAAATGGTACTATTCCAGCACTTGATGAAGTTAAAAATCGTATTCAAGATGTTGAACATGAGGATCCTGAAAAATCTCTTTTAGACTTTATTAAGTCATTTAAGGATGAAGCTTTTATTGGTGTCCGAACTCATGAGGGTCAGGATCCCCGAATAGAACCTGGAGGAACCGCTAAAAAGATGTTCGTTTCATTGTTTGAGAAAGCTCTATCAAACATTATTAACAATACACATATTGATGGGATCCCAGAAGGCCGTGAAGAAGAGTATTACGCCTATATGAAAAAAATCTTAAAGCATCTAGCTATAGCATCTAAAAGTGATCAGCAAAATCAAACTGAGCTATTAACTTATTGCTTGGAAATAGCCAAAGTTGGGGAGAACTGTTATCAGATACTTGATAAAAAGATGATGTATGTTTTAAATCAGACTCAACCCTCTTTATTTGAAGCAGTAAACGAAATTTCGCTAAATACTATAGAAAATATAGAACTAAGTCTTCAAAAAGCTCTGCACAATGAAAAAATTCGCATACTTGAAGGGTTTTTAGTACAGGGTACTAGTAATGCTCATGAAATTTCATTTGGAAGACGTATCTTTTCAAAGTTTGGTCTTAAAAAAGAAAAAGAAGACCCTCACGAGATCGGAGGTGCTTTCTTGTTTTTCCAGAAAATCTTCAATACACTTCCTTCAAGTAATGAAAAAACTAGGTTTGGATTGACATTTGAAGCGATCAGTCATGGTCCTGATGATTATACGCCTTTGGAAGACAAATTAGATGCCCTTGCGCATTTTGTATTTAAAGTTGCGATGAAATATACTTACCAAAACTCTAATTTAACATCCGCACTTATTAGCAAAGCTGAGGAATTTTTCAAAAAGCATTTGGTTGAAGAAAGCACTACGAAAAAAACGCAACTCTTTGGAGACTTTTTAGAATTAAACGGTGTAAAATCGATGTACGATATCCTTGATTATGATGAAGATACACATGAACCAAAAGGTATTAAAAAAATTGGAGTGCTTAATGTTCTTGATTACATGAAGTTCTTTCCCTCTATCAGTGGATAGCTGTTGCTGTGCCTTTTGTTTTAAGCTGATCTCTTAAATTAATAAAAATTTTGGAAAGTAAAGAAGTTCCAATACGATATCAAGCTTTGCGAAAAACCATATAATCTGGAATTTTACTTTTAAGTTCAAAACCGCAAAAAAAAAAGTGGCTTTATTTCCCTGGATAAATGCTTCAAGTTCCTTGCCACTAGGATTTTTCATGAATTGYAAAAGAAGACATTTAAACAATTTTAGCAATCCATACCCTTTGAAGGGGTAGCCTTTGTCCGGTTTTTTGAATTGTTTGGCTGCAAATTTAAATGATCAGATAGAAAGAAATTTGCGATAGTGGTGGTCTGGGCTAACAAGTTCATCTAAGCAAATCATTTCGTATTGACTCATAAAACACCTCGTTTTAAAAAAAAAGAGTTAAGAGAGTAAGGGATTATTCGCGAGCTCGTAACAGTCCCTTGATCTGATCTTCTGGAGCAGAGTAATCAATTTTTACCTTTCTCATTGTCGTCCCATCAGATAAAAAGCCAGAAAGCCCTTTGTAAGAAACAAGGCTTTTTTCTTTGGCATTCAAAACAAGCTCAATATCTGGAACAAAGGCTTTAATGAGTTTGTTATCAACGCTCATATTAATCGTTGCGTGGTCTGTTTCTTTATCATAATCTGAAAGTTTCATAGTAAATGTGTAAGAACTTAATCTGTTTGGCTGCACAAGTGTCATCTTCATAGATTTTCCAGAGATGAGTTTTTCGAGATTATCAAGTACGTAGAAGTAAAATCCGGGGCCTGCCACCATCCCATCTTTTATATTAAGCTTTTTGCTTTTCAGGATTTTTTTTTGCGTTGTTCTAAACACCTGCAAAGAAGATTCGATAAGTGATGCACCGTAGGAGAACTCATCAAGTTTTTCGAAGTGAATCTTTGGCAAAAAATCATGAAGAGAAAAGTCTGATGCCATCTCTGCGATGGTTAGGCCCTTTGGATCTTTAAAGATGGTATTTACCTGAGTTACTTTATCACCGTCTCTTATGATGGTGTACTCTTCTGTAAAGATGTGTTCTTTTTTATTGTTGTAGGCTTTGCCAGAGAATATAGTGATGGTCTCTTTAGAGATAAGGAACACATTTAGGATGCAAAACGCTAAAGAGATAAAGAGTTTTATGAAAATCCTCACGACTTTTCCTGTTTGACATATACAGCGATGATCCTTGCTATGACTATCGCAATATATAGTTGTCCTGTAATGGCTTCAAGGATGGAAATAAATTTCGCAGGAAGGGATTTTGCGACGATTTCTCCAAATCCAAGAGTTGTTAAACTTACATAAGAGTAGTAAAGAAGCTCTTCTTCTTTGTTTGCCGCAAATGTTCCTATAAATGCATCCGTTGAAAATAGATCGATCATGCTATAGATCTGAAAATAAAATACTCCAATAAGAAGATAGATGCAGATAGTACCAAGCACGGTATCAGTGGTGATTTTTAAGGAAGAAAAAATAAGGCATCTAAATCCACAGATTGCAAGTGCAACATATAAAAGGCTGAACAGATGAGCAAGAAAGTTAAATGTAATACCTGGATAGACGAGCCCGAGCCAATCAAAAATAATGGAGGGGATAAAAAGAACGATTGCAGCAATAAACCAGGATCTATTGTAGGTAAACAAATAGAGAGAGACAACAAGAAGCAGTGAAAAAAAAGAACGTATAAGATAAGCGTTTGAATCGTGTCCAGCTGTCAAAGGATAGACAACAAGAAGACAAAGAAAAGATAAAAGAAGGATCAAAAATCCATGTTTGGGAGGTTCTATTGTTTTTGTTGCCATAGTGCACCGTTGCTTAAAGTGTTTTCTATAGCTTTTTTTTAAAGCATTGTCTAGAAATTAGAGTTTTTAGAGGATTATGTGAGCATAAAAAACTATTTAGCTTTTCTCTCTATCATTTTCGATTTTTAAGTTTGTATAGGCATAGTTTTCAAACTGTACGCTAAAGAGCAGGCTATAGAGCACAGGAACGATGCCAAGCGTTAATATGGTTGCAACCATGAGACCAAAAATTAAAGCTATTGCCATGGGTTCCCAAAGTGGGCCTCCTCCAAGCCATAGCGGCAGCAGTGAAGAAATGGTTGTAATGGCAGTGAGAAGAATCGGTCTCATTCTTTTTTGTGCTGCATGCACAACAGCTTGATCAGGTGTGAGATTGTTCTGGGTAATTTCAATCTTTATCCGATCAAGCAGAACTATGGCGTTATTAATCACAATACCTGCGAGTGAGATCATTCCAAGGATCGTCATGATCCCGAAGTAAGATTGTGTGATGAGCATGCCAAGAACAACCCCGATAAAAGAAAGAGGTATGGTCATCAAAATAATGAGCGTTTTTTTGATACAGTTAAACTGCGCCATAAGAAGAAAGAAGATCAGCATGAATGCGATGGGGAGTTTTACAAAGATGGAGCTCTGCGCTTTCCCAGCTTCTTCGTTTTCTCCGCCAAGTGCAAACCGTGTGCCAAGAGGCCACGTCTTTTCTTCTTCTTTGAGCCATGGCATGATCTTTTGATCGATGTTAGTTGGAGTGAAGCCTTTTTCAAGATCAGAAAATACTGTGACAGTATCAAGTCTGTTTCTTCTAAAGATAATGGAAGGCTCCCATTCAACGTAGACATTTGCTACTTGCTCTAAGGGAACAGACACTCCTGTTGATTGTGAGTAARCATTGAATGCTTCTGTACCAATAAGATCCAGATTTTTTGCAACTTCTGATCTTAGAACCATAGGAATGAGCTCGTCATCTTCTCTATACTCTGTGAGAGCCACACCTGAGATGGCGCTCTCTAGTGATTTTGCGATATCAGCGTTTGTAAGGCCTGCTCTTTTAGCTCTTGCCTGATCTACATCAACAACGATTTTCTTACCCTTCATGCCCCAATCATCATCAATGTTTTTTGTGCCATTTAGAGTTGCGAGTTTACGTTTCACTTTGTCAACGATATCAAAAATGACTTTGTTATCTTTTCCAGAGATGCGGATCTCAATGGGATTATCAACGGGAGTACCTTCTTGCAAGGCTTTAAAGGTAGCTTTCATATCAGGAAAGTTCTCATAAGAGTATTTATCGAGTTTTTCCATGATCTTTGGCATTGCTTTGTAGCTTGTTGCTGTAAAGAGCATAAAAGCGTAGTAGGGGTTTGCAGGTTCTGGATCATGCTGCAGGCGGTATCTTGGTCCGCCGTTTCCGATGAATGATGCCCAAGTAACAATACCATCTTTCTTTTTAGTGTTTTCAACCAAGAGATTTTCTTCGATGTATTTTTCAAGATGCTCTATTGCAGCTTGCGTTCTTTTGATAGAAGAATCGACAGGCAGTTCTATATCTGCTGTGAACATGGGTGTGTTACTTGGAGGATAGAATGTTTTTGGAACAAGCTTCATCCCAAATATTGCCAAGACAAAAACACCAATGATGGTAAATATTGTCGCAAGCCTATATTTCAGCATTTTTGTAAGTAGTGCTCTGTAGCCTCTGTAGATTTTTGTATCGTAGGGTTCTTTTGGAATTTCTGGTTTCTTCTTTTTAAAATGTTTGAAAAAGAGAAACACTCTGGAGTGAAGCACTCTTCTCAGTTTGATAAGAATAAATCTCTTAATCTTTCCAGGATAAGTGGGTTTCTTATTTTCTCTTGAAAGCGTGAATACACAAAAGATCGGGATCATGGTAAGAGAAATGACCCACGAGCCAAGAAGGGTGATTGAGACAACAAGAAAAAGAGACCCGATATATTCTCCTGTACCAGATTCAGCAAGGTAAAATGGCAGAAAGGCAGCGCAAGTTGTAAGCGATGAAATAAGCAGTGGGATTTTAAGCTCTTTTGCAGAGGCAATAGCCGCATCGAAAGGTTTTTTCCCAGATTTTACCTGAACGATAATACTTTCTGACATCACGATCGCATTATCGACAAGCATGCCAAGTGCGATAATCAGTGATGCGAGAGTGATTTGATTAAGACCAATATCAAATGTTGACATCATGACAAAGGTAATGAGGATCACAACAGGAATTAAACTTGCGACAACAAATCCTGTTCTAAGGCCAAGAAATAGAAGCATGACAGCACAGACAATAATGACAGCTTCCATGAGGYTTATGATAAATTCTTGTATCTTCAACGTGACTCTTTCAGGCTGGTAGGCAACCATTTCAAATTCGATACCGATGGGATAAGTTTCCTGATACCTATCAAGAAGGGTTGTTACCTCTTCTCCAAGCTTCAGGATGTTACCTCCATTGCGCATAGAGACAGCAAGGCCAAGGCTTGGAAATCCAGCTGTTCTCATAAGAGAATTAGGAGGATCGATGTAGCCTCTATAAACTTCTGCAATATCTTGAAGTGTTACGATCTTGTCAGTGTGTGGGATCTGGATAAGAGTATTTCTAATATCTTCAATGTCGGTGTAGTTTCCTGTTGGCTCGAGTGCAATACGTTGCATGAAGCCGTGTATGATACCTCCTGATTGTACAATGTTGCGCTCTCTTAAGGTTTGTTCCAGCTGCTCTACAGAAAGAGAGACTTCTTTTAGTTTGTCGCTATTGTAGTCGATAAAGACGCGCTCATCCTGAGCACCTAAGATATCGACCTTTGCAACATCTTTTAGCTCTAGAAGCTCATCTCTTAAATCATCGGCAACTTCTTTTACGTCAGCGTAAGAAAAACCATCCCATGTGATTGCGAATACAATTCCAAAAATATCTCCGTACTCATCATTTACGATGGGTTTTTTTGCGGTTTCAGGAAGGACTCTTTCTGCATCTTCTACTTTTCTACGAAGCTCATCCCAGATAGGACGCATGTTTTTGTATTGATCGAGCACAGTAACTGTAATGACAGAGACGCCTGTTTTGGATTCACTCTCGATGTAATCCACTTCTGAAATCTCTTGAATCATTTTTTCGATTTTGTCTGTCACAAGAAGCTCGACCCTTTCTGGAGAGGCCCCTGGCCAATAGGTCACGATTTGAGCAACCCTTACTGTATACAGGGGGTTTTCAGCACGAGACATAGAAAAGTAGCCAACAAGTCCCGCGATGCACAAGATTGCGATCGTGAAAAGTGTCACTTGAGTTTTTGTGAGTGCTACTTTTGTAAAGTTCATTTCCGTTTCATAAATGATGGTTTAACGC